>JAUXAH010000383.1 GCA_030614945.1 Phycisphaerae bacterium | reverse complement strand
TACATCTTCTATGACAGGTCTTTGAGCTCTCAAAGATTCTAGTACGTCATCGACCATCTCTTTCGTTCGAGGCCCCATGTCTTTCCATGTCTCAAAATAAGTAATGGTACTCTCTAATAATTCTCGCTGTCCCTCATCTGTACCAGCATAAGCGTCTCTCAAACGCTCCATCTGTTTCTGTTCTTCTCTAAGTTGTGCCAATACTATTTCTGCAGCGGCGGCCTGGCGCTCATTTTCTCGACGCGCCTCTTGATCGCTCTGGGCAACAGCAAGCCTGGCTTTTTCTGTCCATTTAATTACTTCATTAATTGCATCGATTTCATTTTGTATAGCAGCCAAAGCTGCTTCTTTAGCTTTAAGATTACCGCCCCATGCCCACCATCCTTTTTTTACATAACTTTCATATTGCGCTTCCAACGCCGCTATGGTGTCTTTCATTTGATCTATATCATCTCGTGGCGCGGCGCCAGCTAAGGCTTCATTTACCAATTCTAATTGTATATGGGCGCTTATCGCGGCTTGCATTACCCCAGTCAACCATCTTACAAGGGGCTTCATTCCGTTTAAGACAGCATCGCCAGCTATTAACTCTAATTTGCCTAATGCGCTATTGAATGCATCAATCGTTTTTTCTTGCTTCTCAAAAGCTTCTGTCGCAGCTCCGGCCGCACCTTCCATCTCGCCCAGAATGTTGTTAAATTCTATAGCACCCTCGCCCGTCAAGGCCATGATTCCGCGCATAGCCCGGATGTTCGGCGTAAGTTTCGCAATTTCGGCAGCATCGCCCCTGGTTGCGTCTTCCATGAATTCTAGCGCGCCGGTTAATCCCTTGGCTTTCAGAAAAGCAGATCCACTTTCATATCCGATATCTTTCAACCGGCCCGCCATGTCCTCTGAAGGTTTTAGGAAAGCATTGACGATTCCATTCAATTGGGTCGTCGTCTCATTCGCAGAAACGCCCATCTTAGTCATGGCGGCCATGGCGGAAGTCAGTTCTTCGAGTTCAATTCCTACCGAAGCGAATAGAGGGATTGACTGGCCGATGGTGGCCGAAAGTTCGTCACCAGTGATTTTACCTTGCTTGATCGTCGTGAAAAATATATCTGCCGCTTTTTCCGCGTCCATAGATTCGCGGCCATAGGCACTGATCGCGGTTGTTAAAACATCAACTGCGGTATTTGTGTCCGTCAAGGCAGCTTTACCGAACATGGCCGCAGTGGCCGTAATATCCATGGCTTCTTTGGCATCTTTCGCGCCGGCGGAAAAAGCCTGGTAAAGTCCATTGGTCAGTTCGGTAGTATCGCCGAGAGCGGGATCGAGTTTGAGTAATTCTCTTTGCAAAGCCTTGGTAGATATTTTAGAGGTATCAATAACAGTCGCAACATTCGACATCGCCTTCTGAAATTCATCGGCTTTTTTGACAGCCTTGATCATAGCAGCAACAAAGGCAGCGCCAATTGCAGCAACGGCTATACCTGCGCCAGCAGTTATTCTCTTGATCCCGCCATCCCATTTCTTCGTGTCCAAGATGGCTTCACCGTAGATTGCGCCTGCTTTAAATGCCACGTTTATTCTCCGCCATATATTTGAGTCTGGTAAAAAGCGTATTGGACTGTTGATTTTTTTTCAATTTCTCAAAGACGGTCATTGTCCCTGCCTCTTCCGCCTGCATGTCTTCTATCTCTTTTATTTTTTTTCTTTGCCAATCGGCGTATTGTCTATTTCCTTGCTTCGTTCCGGCAATGGAAGCAATGGCTATGATGTTCGCCAGGCGCAAATCTTCCTCAATCGAGCGTCTTTTTTCTTCTTGCGCTAAGATTTCATAAAACTGAATTACCTCTCTGTCGTATCGCCTGAGAAGAGTCAGCGCGTCTCTCACTCCGATTCCGAATCTTCCGAGCTTGGCAATGGATTCGAGTTCGCTGATTTTTTTTTAGCGCCAGTTATGGTTTCGATGATATATGTAGTTATCTCAGTCAGCGCATCGGAGAAAAAGTTTTCCAGGAACCATTCAGTGGATTTATTGTAAAGGAAGGCAAGGCGGGATGCTGCCAGCTTGAAGGGAAGCAGGCTCGCGCTTTCGTCTCGTTCGTCCTGCCCGCCTACATTTTCACCCTCTTCAATCGCCCTGAGCTTTTCCTGTCTCTTTCTTTCTGCATTCTTGGCCTGGGCCGCTTCATCGAAGTATTTATTTTCGAGAGCTTTCCAATTCGTCAAAAGCATTTCCACGCCGTTTGCATTGAGTGGAATTTTGGGCTTGAGTTCTTCCGTCGTGCCATTGAGTAAAGTCAATTCCAGATCAAGATCGAGCATCTCGGCTTTGAATTTTTTCACTTTGAATCTCCTTCAAAAAAGCCCCCTCCGAAGAGGAGGCTATTGATTCCTATGCAAGCGGCGTGCACGGATAATTGTCCACTTGCTGATTCGGATTCTCCGGCG
>JAUXAH010000150.1 GCA_030614945.1 Phycisphaerae bacterium | reverse complement strand
GGTGTAGCTTATCGCTACCCGGTCAGTATCCGGTTCATTAAGTAAAAATTTAGTCGGCGGCAACGGGAATTAACTAACCACGTGCCGGTATATGATTTCTCATCAAGTCGCAGATTGGCGTGTGTGCTATTGCTTTTTGCGCTCTCATAGGTCACAAGGTGCTGATAGTAGGCGGGCTGATTGCTGTGATGCTTTTGACTGGCCTTTGTTTAGAAAAGCACAAGACATAAAGCTTTAGTCTTTGGTCTGTAGTATTTGTCGGCTTGTCGCGTCATTTATTCATCAATGACTGCTCGATAAGTAGTGAGCTGACCGGTCAGTTCGAGTATTGAAAAGAACGAGTGAGGGGGAGTCATTTTATGAAATCTAAAATAAACCTCGTTGGAAATTCTATAAGTCGGCAACATTCTGCCAAAAGCAGGGTTACTAACGGGATGAACCGGCGGGAATTTATCAAAGCGTTAGGCCTTGGGGCGGCGGCACAGGCGGAAAACCAGTCAAATACGAGCAGGCCAAAATCGGCCTGGCACTGTTCGACCTGGAAAAGGACATAGGTGAGCAGCACGATGTCTCTGCTCAGCACGCCGAAGTAGTCGGGCGGCTTTTAGGGCTCGCTGATAAAATCCGCGAAGACCTCGGCGATTCGACAAAGAAAATGACAGGAAAAAACAGAAGACCGCCCGGCCGCGTATAAACCAGGGAAACCCTGGGTAAAACCCATGGCTAAATAGATTGCTTCGCTCACAATGACAAGGGGTAACCCTGCTCTTGCCCTGTTAGAGACTTCTTGCATCGTGTCGAACAGCATTGCCGAAGCCGTCTTGTGCTGCGGAACCAGTCTCTAACGGGGCTTGCAAAAATCCTCTCCTGCCGGTATCATACCGTAAATGGCGGCAAAATCGCACAAGAGCAAGGATAAGCAGGGTTCGGCGGCGGTTAATAAAAAGGCCTATAGAAATTTCGAGCTTATCGAGAAGTTCGAGGCCGGCCTTGCACTGCTGGGCACCGAGGTAAAATCGCTGCGGGCCGGCCAGGCCGACCTTGACGGCTCGTACGCGAGAGTCGAAAACGAGCAGTGCTGGCTCGTTGGCGCCAAGATTGCCCCCTACCAGCAGGCCGGTATGTCTTTTCATGAGCCGACCAGAAAGAGAAAACTGCTGCTGCACAGGACCGAAATCCGCAGGATAAAAATCAAGCTCGAGCAGCGGGGCTTTACCTTCGTGCCTTTGCGGATTTATTTTAACGACAGGGGCCTGGCAAAAGTAGAACTGGCCCTGGCCAGAGGCAAAAGACAATACGACAAACGAAAGGTAATTGCCGAACGCCAGCAGAAGCGAGATGTCGATAGAAATATGAAGAAGTACCGAAGAAAAGTAAAAGGGAAAAAGTAAAAGGAAAGAATTAGCCACTAAGGCACCAGGTCACAAAGGGATATTAAATGTAGTTTGAAAAAACCTTTTTATTTTATAATCTTAGTGTCTTTGTGTCCTGGTGGCAAAGAAACAGAAAAAATACAGGGGTTTTTAGAATGGCTGAAGAAGAGAAAAAAGAAGAAAAAAAGATTATAGTTGACGAGGACTGGAAGCAGCAGGCGCAAAAAGAGAAAGAGATATTAGCTGCGCAGGAAGAAGCTGAGAAAGAAGAGGACCGGGAAGAAAGTAAGCGCCGTGGGCCTTTGCCGAAGGGCAATTTTGCTGCGCTGGTAAGTATGCTCGTTACGCAGGCGATGTTTGCCTTGGGGGTGCTGCAAGTAAAGGGGCAGGAACAGAGAGAGCCGGATTTGGATATGGCGAAATACAATATCGACATGCTCGAGGCACTTCAAGAGAAAACCAAAGGCAATTTGACCGAACAGGAAGAAAAGGTTCTTGAAAACACACTCAACGAGGTTCGTATGGCCTACGTTAAGGTCGCAGAGTAGAAAAAAATCAAAAATTAAAAGTCAAAGTGCAAAATGACAAATACAAATTCAAGATGTAAATGTCATTGCGGGCCCGAACAAAGTGAGGGCGTGGCAATCTCTGACTTGCAAATGATTGAGATTGCTTTCCGCCTGAGGCGGACTTCGCTCCCTCGCAATGACACTTTGTATAATATTTGCATTTTGATATTTGTTTTTTTTGTGGGTAAGCTGCATTGGCGAATATATTAGATAAAATCATTGCCGATAAAAGGGCGGAAGTAAAGATTCGTCGGTCGCAAACAAGCATTGAGGAGCTTGAAGCACGCATACGTTCGCTGGATAAGTGCCGCAACTTCTACAAGGCTGTCACCAGGCCCAACAGCCGGGGCATAAACGTTATCGCCGAGCTCAAAAAGGCCTCACCGTCGGCCGGGCTTATTCGCGAGGATTTTGACCCTGTGGACATTGCGCGAACCTATAAAAAATGTGGCGCCGATGCAATCAGCGTTCTAACCGATGAGAAATATTTTCAAGGCCGGCTCGAATACATAAACCGGATAAAGGAGACGGTCGATTTGCCTGTTTTGCGAAAGGATTTTATTATCGACCTCTGGCAGGTGTATGAATCCCGCGCCGCCGGTGCCGATGCGATACTCTTAATAGCAGAAGCGCTAAAGCCCGGCGAGCTAATGGACTTGATGATAGCGGCAGCGGAACTGACGTTAACGGTCCTTCTGGAAGTTCACCGGGCCGATACGCTGCTAACTGTGCGCAGCATGGTCGGCTTTCCTAAAAAGGGATACAGCGTTCTCGGAATCAACAATCGTAACCTGACCACAATGGAGGTGGATTTGAATACGACCAGCCGATTGGCCGAACTTATCGATAACAAAAACGAGCTGGTTGCCGAAAGCGGAATAAAAACACGGGCCGACGTCGAAAAGCTCAAGTCCATCGGCGTAAGAGCCGTTCTGATTGGCCAGGTGCTGTGCGAGAGTGCTGATATAGAAGAAAAATTTGCCGAGCTATTCGGTGGATAACTATCTGATATGGACTATTTTATTTTAGCGGTGATTGGCGTTTTGATGGGTCTTTTCGGCGGCCTGCTTGGTATTGGCGGCTCGGTGGTTATGATTCCCGCCCTTGTATTTGCGTTCGGTGAAAACCAGCATCTCTATCAGGCCTCGGCGATGATTTGCAATTTTTTCGTTGGTGCTTCAGCGGTAATAGTTCATAAAAAGGCCGACGTTCTGGTGATGGGCGTTATTAAATGGCTGATTCCTGCTGCTGCTTTGGGGATTATAATCGGCGTTGCAATCAGCAACAGCTCGGTTTTTGCCCGTGGCAACAGTTACCTTTTGGCCCGCATCCTTGGGCTGTTTATGATTTATGTGATTGTTTACAATTGTTTAAGATTCGGCAGGCCTCGCGGCGGAGCGAACGGCTTTGATATTTCCAGAACCAAACACTCGATGCCTTTGACTATCCTCTGCGGCCTGCTAAGCGGAATATCAGCAGGGATGTTGGGACTCGGCGGCGGCTCTCTCTGCGTTCTCGCTCAGCAGTTTTTTTTGAAAATGCCGTTGAAAAGGGCTATCAGCAATTCCGCCGCGACCATCGCTTCAATCGCCCTTATAGGAGCGTTTTACAAAAATATTACGCTGCCGCAGCACAATATCAAGGGGACACCATTTTCCGACGTATTGCAAAACGGAAACCCGGCAGTGGAATCCCTCAGGATAGCAGTCGTTGTTATTCCCGGCGCCATCGTGGGTGCCTTTTTGGGCAGCCTGAGTATGCATAAACTGCACAGCGACATAGTCAGGGCCGTCTTTATCCTGTTGGCTGCTCTTGCCTGTTATAAACTGCTTACGGTAGCACCGGCCGGTTAGCTGTTAGCGACAAAGCCGAAGGCGGCGATTAGCGTAAAAGACGTTGTCCGCGGCGAAGTCGCGATTTGGCTACCTGTTCTTCTGTGCTTTCTGGATTTTAGCCCACGGGTCCCGCAGCGTTACCGTCCGATTGAATACGAGCTTCCCGACAGAGCTGTCGGGGTCAACGCAGAAATAACCCAGTCGCTCGAACTGGTATCGACTTAGTGGCGTGGCGTTTGCCAGAGACGGCTCAATACGGCACGAGACAAGCGTTTCCAGCGAGTTCGGACTCACGTTGGATTTGAAATCCTCGCTTTCGCCTGCATCGTCCGGATTTTCCTTTGTGAAGAGATGGTCGTACAGTTGGACTTCGGCTTTGAGCGAATGGGCGGCTGAAACCCAGTGCAGCGTTGCCTTGACCTTGCGTCCGTCCGGAGCATCACCGCCTCGTGTCGCCGGGTCGTATGTGCAGTGCAGCTCGACGACTTCGCCGTTTTCATCTTTGACCACATCTGCGCAGCGAATGAAATACGCATATCGCAGGCGGACCTCACGGCCGGGTGCCAGGCGGTAAAACTTTTTCGGCGGCTCTTCCATAAAATCTTCCCGTTCGATATACAGCTCTCGCGAGAAGGGGACCTTCCGCGTCCCGGCGCTTGCATCTTCCGGATTGTTCACGGCCTCCAGCTCTTCGATCTTATCGGCGGGATAGTTGTCGATGACTACCTTGAGCGGCCTGAGCACGGCCATCACGCGCGGCGATGTCTTGTTCAAATCTTCCCGGACGCAGTGTTCGAGCAGCGCTATATCAACGGTACTGTTGAACTTGTTGACCCCGATACGTTTGCAGAAGTTTCGGATGGCCGCCGGCGAGCAGCCGCGCCGCCGCAAGCCGCAAATGGTCGGCATCCGCGGGTCGTCCCATCCGGTTACAAGGCCTTGCTGCACCAGCTGCTGGAGCTTGCGCTTGCTCATCACGGTGTAGCTCAGATTGAGGCGGGCGAACTCTATCTGCCGGGGATGATAAACACCCAACTCGTCAAGGAACCAGTCATACAACGGCCGATGATTCTCAAATTCCAGCGTGCAGATCGAATGGGTTATCCCTTCTATGGAATCTTCAAGTCCGTGGGCCCAGTCGTACATCGGATAGATGCACCACGTATCGCCGGTACGGTGATGCGCCGCATGCAGGATTCGATATATAACAGGGTCGCGCATATTAAGGTTAGGATGTGACATATCGATTTTCGCTCGCAGCGTGCGCGAGCCGTCTGGAAACTCACCCGCCCTCATACGCTCAAACAGGTTCAGATTTTCCTCGACCGAACGGTTGCGATACGGACTATCCTTTCCCGGCTTAGTCAGTGTACCGCGATATTCTCTTGTTTGCTCGGCCGCCAGGTCGCAGACATACGCTTTGCCTTTTTTAATAAGTTGCACAGCATATTCGTACATCTGCTCGAAGTAATCCGAGGCGTAGTACAGCCGGTCCTCCCAGTCGAAGCCGAGCCAGCGGACATCTTGCTTGATAGATTCGATGTATTCTTCTTCTTCTTTGATGGGATTGGTGTCATCGAACCGCAGATTGCACAGGCCGCC
>JAUXAH010000445.1 GCA_030614945.1 Phycisphaerae bacterium | reverse complement strand
ATGGCAAAAGCCAACCTGAAAAACCAGTTTTCCGCCCCGTTCTTTGACATTATATCCGGTGCCGTATAATTGCATTTTCTTTTCAAAACCTTTACTGACACCGGTGACCATATTGGCAATCAAGGCGCGGATTGTGCCGTGCAACTGCCTGTTCTCACGGATTTCAGGATGCTCATTTTCAACCAATATTTTCCCCGCGGAACCGTCAATTTTTACCTTTATCGGCGGCTGACAGTCCATCTGCATGGTGCCGAGCGGCCCTGAAACCTTTATACACAGCCCCTTCTGCTCAACCACAACTGCCTCAGGAATAGTAATCGGTTTTTTCCCGATACGACTCATTAGCTCACCGTACAAAGTATCTCGCCGCTGACGTTGGCCTCGCGGCAGCTTCTATCGCTCATTACACCTTTACTTGTCGAAACGATTGCTATACCCATACCGCCTAAAACACGCGGTACTTTGTCAACAGATGAATAGATTCTGCGGCCGGGTTTGCTTATTCTCGTTATTTCGTTAATAACGGGCCGACCCTCGCGGTCATACTTTAGAGTAACTCTTAGTATTCCCTGCTTGCCGTCATCGATTCGGTCGAAATCTTCGATGTAACCTTCCTTCCTTAAAACAGCCGCTATGCCTTCGCAAATATTTGATGCCTTAATATTGACCTCACCTTCATTTATTCGCACAGCGTTACGAATTCTCGTCAGCATATCAGCTATTGGGTCGCTCAAACTCATAAATCGGGCTCCAATTCGTATCTCGTTCGAGATACGAGTTTACCAACTGGCTTTTCTTACTCCTGGTATTTTTCCTTCGTTAGCTAATGTTCTAAAGCAAATCCGGCAAATTTTGAACTTGCGATAAACAGCCCTGGCTCTTCCACAAAGCTGGCAGCGCGTATATTGTCTAACGCGAAATTTTTGTTTCTTTTCTGCCTTGTTTTCCAGTGCTTTAGTTGACATCCACACGCTCCAAAATAATCGTCTGCCTCCAGCCGGCAACCGTTAAATATCACTCCTGCGTCTCTGGCCTCTTGAACGGCATACCAAAAAGCGACAGCATTTTCCTTGCTTCTTCATCAGTATTTGCTGTCGTTACCAGGGTTATGTTCATGCCCTGCTGAAACTCCATCTGTGCCGGATTGATTTCCGGAAAAACACTCTGTTCGGACAGGCCCATCGAATAATTGCCTCTTCCGTCAAAACTGTTTGGGTTAAGACCTCGAAAGTCTCTCACTCGCGGGATTGCAAGATTAATGAGTCTATCCATAAATTCATACATTCGCACGCCGCGAACAGTAACTTTCAAACCGGTTTCATTGCCCTCGCGAACTTTAAAATTCGAAACGCTCTTTTTAGCTTTACAGACGGCCGGCAATTGCCCGGTAATCATCATCAGGTCCTTTTTAGCTGATTCCAGAAATTTCCTGTCCTGGGCCGCTCTTCCCACACCCATAGAGATAATGACCTTTTCCATCCGCGGCACAGCCATAGGATTCTTATAGTTAAACTCCCCGGTCAATTCCGGGACTATCCTGGACTTATATAAATCTTTCAAACGTGCCATCAAATACCTGTTTTCAAGGTAAAATACAAAATCGTCGGTTCTTAGCTATCAATAAATAGTTTTTTAGCCTTTTCCCGCCTTTCTAACAATGCCAATTTCGGTGCCGTCAGCAGCAACTCGTCTTTTACTGCCATCCTTGTGCTCCTGATAATGCACTCTGCTTCCTCTCGAGCTTTTCGAAGTTATCGGCAAGACATTACTTATATGTATCGGCTGTTCAACGTTGATGCGGCCTCCCTGGGGATTTCTACGTGAAGGCCGAACATGCTTTTTTGCTATATTGTGTCCCTGAACCACTACTTTATTCTTTTCGAGTATAACACGCAGCACTCTACCGGTAGCGCCTTTATGGTCACCAGCTATAATCTCAACCATATCACCTTTTTTTATATGTAGAGCCATTTTCAAATCAAATATCAAAAATCAAATATCAAAATTACATATCAAAATGCAAAAAGTGATTGCGAG
>JAUXAH010000345.1 GCA_030614945.1 Phycisphaerae bacterium | reverse complement strand
AGGGCTGCTAATACCAAACTCGTTCAGTGCGGGTGTTTGTGCCGACAACTGCCGATACACAAGGGCCATTGCAACCATCACGGTTGGAAACGTTGCGAATATACCGATGCCAAAACAGAGTGCGCCCAGAAGATTTATCAGACTGCATACGATACCGAAGAGAAATAACATCCCTTTGGCATCCATTGTTGTTCGGCTGCTTGCCCTGAGGGCATTGATAGGGCCAAGTCCCTTATCGACGACAAAGTAAAAACACAAGCTAAACTTAATTGACAGAGTTACCGTCAGGATAAAGGCCAGAATGAAAAGAAACGGTGTGAAATGCGGAATCTCTGTTGCGGCGGATGGGAAGATGAGCAGCAAGATACACGCCGCAGGAGGGACCATTATAATCAGGCCGTAAAGAAGTCCTGCGAGTACGTATCTCCAGAAACAACCCCACGCATCAAACAACATACTGAGCTTTGGCTTTCGCTCGTCGCAAAAGCTGAGAGTTATCTTGATAAGGCCTATTGCCACTATGATTTCGATTATCAGCATTACAGGAAATAAAAAAAGAGCCAGAAAAGGGAGGATGTTTTCAGGGCATTGTTGGATTAGATAGCCGAGAATTTGGCCAAATGAGGACATCAGGAATAAGATAATTCCCACGCCGACGAAGAACCCCAGATTGTCCTTCATCGTGCGCCAGCCAAAACCCAACACCTCACCAAAGTTAAAAGATTTGCGGCGCATAAATTTCCCTTTCGATTCGGGATTTAGCTAATGGCAAAATTCCGCGACACACTTAATAAGTAATCGGCTATTTTTGCAGGGCTTTTCAGAATATTTTCCGTTTTTTTTGTCCAGCACCAAAACATCCACTCAGTGCGATAACGTCTCCCATGTGGGAAAAATACAGAAAGCGAGGATTAATAAATATCCGGGCGAAACTGTTTTGGTGCTGGATTTGGACGGCGATATGGGTCGTAGCGCTCTGTGACAACCATCAATTGAGCTGCGTCAGAGCAGTAGTAAGTTGTTATTGCGAAGGCGGGTGAGCGTTGTATAATTTACCCCTGCTGTTGCAGGGGCAAGCTCGTCCCCGCGTCCTCGGGGATGTTTGTTCTAAAGATGGGACTTTTATGATTCGGACGTTTTTAATTTACTATTTATTATTGGGGTTGAGATTGCCGCGTCGGCCGCTATGCGGCCTCCTCGCAATGACAAAAGGAGAAAAAGAGATTGCTTCGCTGCGCTCGCAATGACTTATTGGGGTAGATCCCCTGTTGCCTGGCCAAAGGAGTAGATCTCTCGGGGACAGGTTATGGACATCTATAATCTTGTTAGTTTTGCGGGGATGTTTGTTTTAATCGGCTTTGCGTGGGTTTTGTCAGCCGAGAAGAAGAATATGAACTGGCGGGTCATCTGCTGGGGGATTGGGCTGCAGATATTAATTGCTTTTTTTATTTTCATTATTCCTGTGGGGTCGAAATTATTTTTGGTTGTCAATGACGTAGTAGTAGAAGTTCTGGATTCGGCCTCGGCCGGTGCGAAGTTTGTGTTCGGAAGACTGGCACTTGCGCCCGGGGAGACAAGCGAAACGGGAGAGGAATCACTCGGGTTTATTTTAGCTTTTCAGGCGTTTCCTACGATAATCTTTTTCTCGGCCCTGATTGCGATTTTGTACTATTTCAAGATAATGCCTTTGATTATCAGGGGGTTTGCTTATGTATTTACGAAGCTGATGAGAATATCCGGAGCGGAATCCCTGGTTGCCGCCGGCAATATTTTTGTGGGGATTGAGTCCACTCTTACTGTTAAGCCGTATCTTAGCCGAATGACCCGCTCTGAACTTTGTACCATCTTAACTGCCGGGATGGCTACGGTCGCTTCCAATGTTCTGGCGCTTTATGTGTTTAGTTTAAAAGCTGTATTTCCTGAGATTGCCGGGCATCTGGTTTCGGCATCTTTGCTGTCTGCTCCGGCAGCACTTGTTATGTCGAAAATAATTTTGCCAGAAAAGGAGACTCCGGAAACGTTAGGTGTGCACGTTCGCCCCTTTTATGAAAAGGAGAACAATCTTTTTGAAGCGATTATTAACGGGGCGAATGCCGGGGTCAAGATGATTGTCGGGATTGTTGCGCTGCTTATAGCGGTTTTAGGGCTGGTTGCGCTGGTTGATTTGGGGTTATCCGCTCTGGGGCCTGCGTGGTCTTTGAAAACTATTTTTGGTTACATCTTTTACCCGTTTACGATAATTCTGGGTGTCCCTCGGTCTGATTGGGGTGTGATTTCCAAGATTATCGGTGAGCGTGTGATTGTAACTGAAGTTGTGGCTTATAAGGATTTAGCGATTGCCTTAGAGGGAGATTTATTGCAGCATCCGGAACGTTCGGCAGTGATTGCCACATACGCCTTATGCGGTTTTGCTCATGTTGCCTCGATGGCCATCTTTGTTGGAGGGGTTTCTGCATTAGCTCCTGATAGAACCCGTAATATAAGCCGGGTTGCGTTTCGCGCACTATTGGCAGCAACGTTGGCCTGTCTTGTGACCGCCTGTGTTGCCGGGACATTCTATACGGAAGGAAGAGCATCGATTCTATTCGGAGAGTGATTATGTTCTTAAAACATTTGAAGGATTGCGAAGAATTCATAGCCGGTGATGGTTCGCTTTTGCGTGAGCTTTTGCACCCTGAAAAAACAGGTTTGCAAATTCGTTACAGCTTAGCTTATGCGAAGGTCAGGGC
>JAUXAH010000064.1 GCA_030614945.1 Phycisphaerae bacterium | reverse complement strand
CCAGCTATGTAAATCTTTTGTCTGCATATTTTTTTATGGATTCCTGCTTGCGCAGGAATGACAAATTGCCAAATGAAAACATTTTACCTTCTTGTGGTGTTTTGTTACAATATTTAGTTTGGGTGATTGTCGATTTTTCGCGGAAGCATTAGCTATACCGGCGGGAAAGTGATATGGCGCAGCGAATGGAAAAAGCGATTAGGATTACAGGTGCGGCGGAGCACAATCTCAAAAACATCAGCTTGAGTATTCCGCGTGATAAACTTGTGGTGATTACCGGCATAAGCGGCTCGGGCAAAAGCTCGCTTGCCTTCGATACCATTTATGCCGAGGGGCGGAGAAAATACGTCGAGTCGCTCAGTGCTTATGCCCGCCAGTTCCTTGAACAGATGCAAAAGCCGGCGGTGGCCGACATCACAGGTCTGCCGCCTACTATTGCGATTGAGCAGCGAGGCGGCTCGCGCAATCCGCGCTCGACGGTGGCTACCACCACTGAAATCTACGATTATTTCAGATTGCTTTTTGCCCGTGTGGGTCAGCCGCACTGCTGGGTATGCGGCAAAGAGATTACGAGTCAGCACTCTTCGCAGATAGTAGAGTCAATACTTGCCTGGCCGGAGGGCACGAAGATAGCCATTTGTGCCCCGCTGGTTCGCGGCAAAAAAGGCGCGCACAAGGACATCTTTGCCGGCATACAACGCGAAGGCTTTGTGCGTGTACGGGTTGACGGGGGTATCTATGATGTGTCCGCCAACGGGCGGATTCCGCCTTTGAACAAGAACAAAAAGCACGATATTGCAGCGGTTGTCGATAGGTTGATAATCAAGGATTCGGTTCGCGTTCGATTAGCGGATTCGGTGGAAACGGCGCTGAAGTTGGCCGATGGAGTACTTTTGGTACTGGTGCAGGAGCCAGGTGATGATAGGAAGGATGGCCGAGACGGCGGCTGGTCGGAGGTTATATACAGTGAGAAGTTTGCCTGTCCTAAGCACCCCCAAGCATCGCTTGAGGAGTTATCGCCCCGGCTTTTTAGCTTTAACAGCCCGTACGGCGCCTGCAAAAGCTGCGATGGTCTGGGGACAATTCTGGAATTTGACCCTGACCTGATTGTCCAGGACAAGAGTGTCTCGCTGGAAAACGGCGCTATCGATGCCTGGCGCAAGGGGGGAAAAAGAATGAATATTTTCTATAACCGGCTTATAAAGAGGTTCTGCAGGAATACGGGCATCAGTAAATCGATACCGTTTGAGCGAATACCGGCAGAGGTAAAAAGGATTCTGATGTACGGCACGACCACGGCTGACGAGCGAAAATACGGTTTGTGCTTTGAAGGGGTTATCCCGAACCTTGCCCGGCGATGGAAGACAACCACCAGTGAATATGTCAAGGCCAGATTACACAGCTTTCTTTCAGAGCTGCCTTGTCGCAGCTGTAAAGGCGCCCGGCTTCGGCCGGAAGCTATTGCAGTGACCGTGGGAGGGAGAAGCATACATCAATTGACCTCATTGAATGTCGAAAAGGCTTTAGCGGTTTTCAATAAATTGAAATTGGACAAGGAAAAGTCGTTGATTGCCGCTCAGGTATTAAAGGAAATAAAGGCACGACTGAAATTTATGGTTGATGTTGGGGTCGGGTATCTGACTCTGGACCGAATGAGCAGCACCCTTGGTGGTGGTGAAGCCCAGCGCATCCGCCTGGCTACGCAGGTGGGCAGCGGTCTGGTCGGGGTCTGTTACGTGCTTGACGAGCCGACGATAGGTCTGCACAAGCGCGACAACGGACGATTGCTCAGTATACTGCGACGGCTTAGCCGGCTGGGCAATACTGTTATAGTGGTTGAGCACGATGAGGATATTATCAGAAGTGCCGACCATATTATTGATATTGGGCCGGCCGCTGGTGCGCAGGGCGGGGAAGTTGTTGTGCAGGGCAGCCTGGAGACGATAACCGGCTGCACCCGGTCAGTGACCGGTGAGTATCTGAGCGGCAAAAAGAGAATAGCTCTGCCGATTCGAAGGCGCAAATACAATCTGAAAAAATGCATCGAGGTCAAGAGTGCTGCGGAGAACAATCTTAAAGATATCGATGTGAAATTTCCGCTTGGCGTATTTAGCTGCGTGACGGGTGTTTCGGGTTCGGGCAAGAGCACTCTGGTGAGCCAGATTTTGTTGAGGGCGATGAGACGGCGGCTTTATGAGTCTCGCGAAAAGCCGGGCAGGCACAAAACCATTCTTGGCACTTCGCAAATTGATAAGGTTATAGAGATAAACCAGTCGCCCATCGGAAAGACGCCGCGGAGCAATCCGGCGACCTATACCGGCGTCTTTGACGTGATAAGAAAGCTGTTTTCGATGACGCGAGAGTCGAAGATTCGAGGGTTTCAGCCCGGGCGCTTTAGCTTCAACGTTAAAGGCGGGCGCTGTGAAGCTTGCCGTGGACAGGGGACGAAGAAGATTGAGATGCACTTTTTGCCCGATGTTTATGTAACCTGTCAGAGCTGCCGCGGCAAAAGATACAATCCGGAGACGCTACAGGTTACCTACAAAGGCAAGAATATCGCCGATGTGCTCGATATGAGGATTGAAGATGCGCTTGATTTTTTTGCTAATTTTCCGACGATTGTCAGGATTCTCCGGACGCTCAACGATGTTGGTCTCAGCTATATGCAGTTGGGCCAGGCCTCAACGACGCTTTCCGGCGGTGAGGCGCAGCGGGTAAAGCTTTCCGCCGAGCTGGGCAAGGCGGCGACGGGGCACACTTTGTATCTGCTCGATGAGCCGACCACAGGGCTGCACTTTGCCGATATTCATAACCTCTTAAATGTGTTGCAGCGGCTGTGCGATATGGGTAATACCGTTGTGGTAATCGAGCATAATCTTGATGTTATCAAGATGGCTGACTATATAATAGACCTCGGCCCCGAGGGCGGGGATGCCGGCGGCAGGGTTGTTGCCGCAGGCGGGCCTGAGGAAATTATCAAAAACAGAAAAAGTTATACAGCCGCGTTCCTGAAAACAAAACTACAACTTGATAAGAAAAAGAGATAACAGAATGTGGGAGTTTCAATTGAGTGGAATCGAGGATTTGAAGCAATTGAGCTGTCGGCTCAATGCCCCTATCGATGCTATAGAGGATGTCTCAATCCTCGCTGAGCCGGTGCAAGTGGGTGGTCTGGTTATACCAAATTCGCTGGCGGTGCACCCTATGGAAGGCTGCGACGGTGATTCGGCGGGTCGGCCAGGCAAACTAACCCTGCGACGATATGAAAGGTTTGCCGCCGGCGGAGCAGGGCTGATTTGGGCTGAGGCGACAGCAGTTGTTCCTGAAGGCAGAGCTAATCCGAGGCAATTGTGGCTTAATGAAAAAAGCAAAGAGAGCTTTGCAGCCCTGGTCAAAAAAATGCGAGCGGTTGCAGCTGAGAGCATGGGGCCCGAGCCCCGCCCCTCGTTGGCGCGCCCGTTCGAAAACCATTTGGTCGAGGGGCGGGGCGAGCACAAACCTGTAATCGTGGCGCAGCTAACCCATTCGGGTCGATATAGTAAGCCGGAAGGTGTTGCACATCCGTTGATTCTCGGGCGCTGCCCTTATCGAGATGCTTTGATCCCACAGGAAAAACCCGATATGAACGCAGAGAGTAAAATACCTCTAAATCGGTCTGTCCTGACTGATGAATATCTGGATGAGCTTCAGGATGCATACGTTGCGGCGGCGAGGATGGCGCTTGAGGTCGGGTTTGATGCAGTGGATGTAAAATCATGTCACGGATATCTGATAAATGAGCTTTTTGCCTGCCGTAACAGAAAGGGTAAGTACGGAGGCTCATTTGAGAACCGAATTAGGTTTGTGCTGGATGTTGTTGATAAGATTCATAAAGAGCTTGGCGAAAAGGCGCCGGTGGTTACGAGACTTGGTATTTATGATGCTATACCGTATCCTTATGGATGGGGTGTCGATAAAGATGACTACACCAAGCCGGATTTGGCGGAACCTAAGAAGCTAATTGCTCGATTGGCCGAGCGAGGGGTTAAGATGATTAACATCACGGCAGCAAACCCGTATTACAATCCGCATGTGGGAAGGCCTTTCAATGAGCCGATAGTCGGCGGCTATGAAGAGCCGGAACATCCACTCGCCGGCGTAAGCAGGCTTATCAATCTGGCCGGAGAAATTCAAAAGCAATTTCCCAATATCGCAGTTGTCGGCACGGGCTATAGCTGGCTGAGGACGCTGTTACCCAATGTAGCGGCGGCAGGCAAAGCAAAGGGCTTAGCTGCTATTGTCGGTGTCGGGCGAATGGCGTTTGCATATCCGGATTTTGCCAGAGATATCATTACCGGGGGCAAGCTTGACCCGGCCAAAGTTTGTGTAAGTTGTAGTGCGTGCACGCAGATAATGCGGGACGGTGGAATGACAGGATGTGTGGTGCGGGACGACGAAGTGTATGGCCCAATATTTGCGCACGGGAGAATGAGTGACAGAGATAATCTTGTGCGGCTTGCATCGGCGTGTCGGCAGTGCCAGGCCGCCAAAGGCGGTCTCGAAAGCGGCTTCGCCGCTACGTGCAGGTTAGCGTGTCCCGCCGGTGTTAATATACCGAAATTCATCGGCTTATTCCTTGATGGCGAGGACCGTGCTGCTTACGAGGTGATAAGGGAAGCGAATGTATTTCCTGAGGTCTGTGCGTGGCTGTGTCCGGTCGAGCAGCAGTGTGAGGGGAACTGTCTGCAAAGGTTTATCGGTGACGGCCCTGTGCCGATTGCTGATATACAAAGGTATCTGGCTGAGCAGGCCAACAGGAACGGCTGGTCGAAATTGCGAATACCAAAGCAGACAACCGGCAAGAATATAGCTATAATTGGCGCGGGGCCGGCTGGTCTGTCCTGTGCGGCGAAGCTGCTTGAAGCAGGACACACCGTGGAGGTCTTTGATAAAAGCACTGATTTTGGTGGAATGATAGAGTCGGTAATTCCTCCGGAGAAGGCAAATGGTTCACTCAACAATGAAATTACAGCTATATTTGAAGATGTGCCTGAAGACAGGTTATTAAAGCGTCTCGGGAAAGAATTAAACACCGATTTCAATCTTGACACTATTGTAGGAGAAGGATTTGACGCTGTCTTTATCGGTATGGGCCTGCCAAAATCGGTTGGTATCAGTAATGAGAATATTGATGGTTTATGGAATGCGATGGAATTTCTTGCGGCGGCAAAAGAACCGGACAGGTTGGACCTTGCGGGCAAGCGTGTGGCGGCGATAGGCGGCGGCAATACCGCTGTGGATGTTGCGGTTACCGCCAGGCGCCTGGGTGCCAGAGACGTTTACGTCATATATCGTCGTTCCTTTGAAGAGATGCCCGCGTGGGATGCTGAGCGTGACCGGGCGCTCAATGTTGGTGTGCATTTTTTGATATTGACTCAGCCGATTGGATTTCTTTCTCAGGATGGGAAACTGACGGCAATTACCGTTTGTCCGACTAAATTGGGCGGGCCGGATGCCTCGGGCAGGCGCAGGCCGCAGCCGGTAGAGTCAAGCGCTTATGACCTTGATATGGATATTGTGGTGGAGGCAATAGGCCAGGGATCGGCGGAAGAGATTAATAAAATTCTTCCGGGTGTGGAATTAAGAGCCGGCCTTATTCGAACGAAAGAAAATTCATTGGCGACATCGAGGCCGGGAGTTTTTGCCGGCGGCGACCTTGTAAGAGGGCCGTCGACGGTAGTTGCGGCCGTTGCTGACGGAATGGCGGCGGCAAAAGAGATAGAACAGTTTTTGCAAAAGTAAGGAAGTCAAAGATGACCGATAGACCCGTGGCAATAGTTACCGGAGCAAGTCGTAGTATTGGAAGAGCGATTGCGAAAGAACTGGCATCGCTGGGTTATGACCTGGTAATTAACCGTGCTCAACAGGCACCGCCGCAAACACAAAAAGAGGTTGAGGACCTTGGCGCACGGTGCGAATTTGTGCAGGGTGATGTAAGCTGCGCCGAGGACCGAAGCCGGCTTGTTGCTCTGGCTAAAAGCAGGTTTGGTAGATGTGATATGCTGGTGAATAACGCCGGCGTTGCCCCCACAAAGCGGATGGACATTCTTGAGGCGACCGAGGAGAGTTTCGACAGGGTGATGGGAATAAACCTCAAGGGGCCGTATTTTTTAACCCAGGAGGTGGCCAAATGGATGATTGAACAGAAAAAGCAGTATCCCGACCGGGCCTTTCGGATTGTCAACGTCGGCTCAATTTCGGCATACACCAGTTCGCCGTCGCGGGGTGAATACTGCGTAAGCAAAGCGGGCGTCTCTATGATGACCAAACTTTATGCCGACAGATTGGCGGAATATAATATTGGCGTATTTGAAATCAGCCCCGGCATTATAGCAACTGATATGACCCGCGCCGTCAAAGACAAGTACGACAAACTGATAGCAGAGGGACTGACGCCGACTAAACGATGGGGCCGGCCTGAAGACGTCGCAAAAGCCGTCGGGGCCATTGCTGAAGGCAGACTTGATTTTTCAACCGGCCAGGTGATTAATGTTGATGGCGGCTTTCATTTGCGAAGACTTTGAGGTTCGATGCTCGATATCGAGTATCGAGAAATGAGAAAGAGTGAAAAATGGATATCAAAAGTACAATCACGACATTGTTAAGAGACGCCCTCATCCTCGTCTTCAATCAGGACAAGCTCGATGTTGTCAAGACGGCCGAGGCCCTTATAAAGGCGGGTGTCAACAATATGGAAGTAACCTGTCGCGTAAAGAGGCCGTTGGAAAAACTTGAGCTACTGCGTAAGGAGCTTCCGGATTTTGTGGCGGGAGTGGCAAGTTTAATTGACTGGCCCGAAATGCTTGATGTTTACAATAAGGCTAATCCGCAGGACCCGTTGCCTTCCGTTCGAGAGGTTGCCGATGCCGGTGCCTGCTATCTTGTTTCGGCTTGTAATTTCAGTGACGAGACCTTCAAAGAATTTACCGCTCGCATACCCATAATACCGGGATGCGGCAGTGCCACTGAAGTTGTCAGCCAGTTTTCCAAAGGGGCGAATCTCTGCAAAATATTCCCGGCCAAACAACTGGGCGGCCCGGCCTTTGTTAAAGCAATCGACCCGGCTATTCACAAAACCATCAGTCTGGTACCCACAGGCGGAACGAACGTTGGCAACATACCCGACTACATTGATGCAGGGGTTCTGGTATTGGGCGGCTCGTTCAGTATGATTGAAAAAGCTACGATGAAGAAAATCATCGACGAGCAGGACTATGGTCTTTTAGCGCAGGAGCTAACAAAGATTAAACAGTTGATAGATGAGCTGCGGGCGGAAAAATATCCCACTCTTAATTTTGCAAAAGCTTCCGTGGAAGAGATAAGCCGGATTACCGGCAGAAATTTTAATATTACATAGAAAAGTAAAGCGTGGAAACGAAACAGATAGCCAATCAAACAGTTACTATCCATCGCTATAACACAGTCGTTGTCGGCTCAGGCGCAGCAGGGATGAATTGTGCGGTGCACCTGTATGAATTTATGGGCCAAAAAGGAGTTGAGAATCCGCAAGAAAGGATTGCCGTAGTAACTGCGGGGCTCGGCCTGGGCGCATCGCGTATGAGCGGCTCCGATAAGCAAACCTATTACAAAATGGGTACAAGTCCGGACGTCCCTGACAGCGCCGAAGAGTTTGCGAAAAGTCTGACGGCGGCGGGGTGCTGCCACAGCGATTTAGCGCTTGCCGAAGCAATCGGCTCACTTCGTGAATTTTACCATCTGGTTCAGGTAGGCGTTCCCTTCCCCCACGATCCAATAGGAAGTTACTGTGGCTACAAAACCGATAACGACCCTTACGAACGGGCAACTTCTGCCGGTCCCAAAACGAGCAAGTATATGAGCGAATGCCTGCAGAGACAGCTCAAACGGTACGGAGTTAAAATATATGACCGCCAGGAAGTTGGTCATTTACTTACAATCGATGCTGGTGAATCGAAACAAATTGTCGGCGTTGTTACAATAGACAAAGAGAAGGTCGCCAAGGATAATTTCGCAATAAATGTTTTTTTCTGCGCTAATCTTGTTTTGGCTGTAGGTGGTCCGGGGGAAATGTATGAAACCAGCGTTTATCCAAAGGGCCAGGTTGGCATTCACGGCCTGGCGTTTGAAGCCGGTCTGGTTGGCGAAAACCTTACTGAATCACAATTTGGACTTGCGAGCATAAAGTTCCGCTGGAATGTCTCGGGGAGTTATTGCCAGGTTATTCCTCGAATATTCAGCACGGATGCCGATGGAAATAATGAACGCGAGTTTTTGACAGACTTCTTTCCCTCAATGAGCAAGATGGCAACGGATATTTTCCTTAAAGGTTATCAGTGGCCTTTTGACCCGCAGCGCATTGAGAATCTGCAATCTTCATTGATTGACGTTTTGGTATTTAGCGAAACTCAAAAGGACCGGCGGGTCTTTATGGACTTTTTGCACAATCCGTGGCACGGCCTTCCAGGCCGTGAGCCAATCACGGGCAAGATGCCCGTGCCACAGAATTTTGATATTAATGACCTTGAGTTGCAAGCTACTGAGTATCTGAAAAAAACAGGTGCGTTTCAGGATACGCCAATCGAACGGCTTTTCGCTATGAATCCTCTGGCTATCGAGATTTATAAGGAAAACGGCATCGATTTATATTCGGAGCCGCTTGAAATTGCGG
>JAUXAH010000456.1 GCA_030614945.1 Phycisphaerae bacterium | reverse complement strand
CTTTGCCGGCCTGCAGTCTGTTGTTGACGCTCGTGAAGCGCGATGGTGCGGACGCCACGCCGTTCAGTATGCTATGAAAGAGGACAATGGGTCGGTTGCAATCAAACGGCTTGGTAACGGAGCGGATTATAAAGTTGAACTGTTCCGCACCGAGCTTAAGAACGTGGCTGAGCAGACGAAATCTATGCCCGATGAATTCATTAACGCCGAAGGAAACGGCGTAACCGACGCATTTATCGAATACGCAATGCCCCTAACCGGCGGCCTGCCCAGGACAGAATATCTTGGAAACTATCCGCGAGTCTAACAGTCCCGCGGCCGACCAAGAAAATGCTCCTGACCCCTTTTCTGGATATTGTTATGGCTAAACAATCCCATGATAATGATATAGGTGAAAAAGTCGGGCCATACGTCTTGCAGGCCTTGGTAAAAGTAGCACCACACCGATTAAATCTTACTGTCCTTACTCGTCAAAATGTCAAGAATGAGGTACCTTCAACGCCTGGGCTTTATCTGCTCCTGTTCGAAACGCTGACCGGATACGAGGTCTTCTACGTCGGCCAAGCCAGCAAGCTTAAGCAACGTCTGCTTGAACACCTTGGCCTACGTGAAAAAAATTCTTGTATCAAAAAGTATCTCCACGATTACAATTGTTACTATCACTGTATAGAACTTCGCAGCAGACAGTTTTTGTCAACTTTTGAATGTGAACTTGTTCGTACATATTCTCCACCTTGTAATCTGACCGACCATCGATGACAAAGAATCGGGTTAAACTGGAGGGAAAAGGGGTCAAGAGCCATTTTGATTTTTCTCAGCGTTCTCCGCGACCTCAGCGGTAAATATGCTAATCAAATAGAGCTTCGACAAAGGTGTCGGGGTTGAACTCTGCGATATCTTCGAGTTTTTCGCCCAGGCCGACAAATTTTACCGGTATGTCGAGCTGGTCTTTGATAGCGATAACGATTCCGCCTCGTGCGGTGCCGTCGAGTTTGGCCAGGAATATCCCTGTAACGTCAATCGCTTCGGTGAATATCTTTGCCTGGACAACGGCGTTCTGTCCGGTAGTTGCGTCGAGAACCAGCAATACTTCATTGGGAGCGCCGGGGATTTTTCGGGCCACTACATCGCGAATTTTTGTCAATTGCTTCATCAGGTCTTTTTTGGTGTGCAATCGCCCGGCTGTGTCGAGAATGAGGACGTCAGCATTTCTTGCGACAGCGGCCTGGCAGGCGTCGAAGGCGACTGCTGCGGGGTCGCCGCCGGTTTTGTGCTTTACGATTTGTACGCCGATGCGTTCGGCCCAGATGGTCAACTGTTCTACGGCGGCGGCACGGAATGTGTCGCAGGCAGCGAGCAAAACCGTTTTGTTGTTCCGGCTCAATGTAAAGCCGAGCTTGGCGATGCTCGTGGTTTTTCCGGTGCCGTTGACCCCGGCGACGAGGATGACGGTCGGGCCGGTCTGGGCGAGACATAATTGTCTGTCGCGATGCGGCCAATAGCTTTTAATGTGTTCTTTGAGAAATGGGATAATATCGTCGGTTTTTGCGATTTGCCTGCTGCGGAAAGCTGTGCGCAGGCCTGATATGAGCTTGTCGGTCGTTTCTACGCCGATATCATCGCTTATCAGCGTCTCTTCCAGCTCGTCGAGCAGATTTTCATCGATATTTCTGCCCAGACCCAGCACCGAGGAAAGTGAGGTGCTGAGTCTGTCGCGGGTTTTGCCGAGCCGGTCTTTGAAGTATTCTGCCGTTTTAGTGAAAATTCCCATAACTGCTTCCTTATGAACGCGAAATTTCTTCTGACCCCGTTAGAAGTTGCCGTTTTACTTCTAATGGGGCTGGCGTAGTCCTGATGGTATCAGGATTTACAAAAATTTCAAGTGGATTCCCGCTTTCGCGGGAATGACAAAAGGAGACTGGCGTGGCAGATAGAGCTTTTTCAAATTCTTTGCCGGGAGCTAAAAGAATTTGCATTTTTTTT
>JAUXAH010000469.1 GCA_030614945.1 Phycisphaerae bacterium | reverse complement strand
GGGTCTGCATCTTTTTTGCTTATTCTAATTGTTACTTGTTTGATTTGCTTTTGCAACTGTTTGGCCAATTTTTTTAATATGAACCGTTCGGAGACGGTATGGCTCAAACAAATGCAGGTCAGGCCTGCCTCTTGTGCGGCCAATGCCTGGTGATGTTTCAATTCGCCGGTTAGGTACAAATCGCATTTGGCGGCGATGACCGAATTGATAATCTTACCGCACGAGCCGGCGCAGACCGCCGCCGTCTTTACCAGTCGTTTTTCATCGCCGACTATACCGAAGGCCTGGGCGCCGGTATATTTCTTTATTCTCCTGATAATCTGTTTTATCCGCATTGGTTTCTCTAATTTGCCGATTCTGCCCAGGCCGAATTCGGACTGGGTTCCGTAGAGTTTGAAACAATCGAAGGCGGGCGTCTCGTAAGGATGTGCCTTTTTCATTGCCGCTATTGCATCGTCAAGTTTTTCCGCCGGCACAGTCGTCTCGAATCTTATCTCCGGCACCGTCTCTATTTTGCCTTTCTTGCCTATGGCCGGCTTTGCGCCTTTCAGGGGCAGAAAACTGCCTGTCCCCTCGGTGCCGAAGCCGCACTTGCTGTAGTTGCCTATTACCCCTGCGCCGGCGGCAAAGACCGCATTTGAAACTTTGGCCGCCGATTTGATGGGGATAAAGACAACGAGTTTGTAATTATCGCCGCCGGGACTGTCAACGTAATCACCAATCGGCTTTCCATCGCGGATGCCGACAATCTCCGCAAGGCCGTCGTTTACTCCGCCTATGGCCGAATCCAGAGCGGTGTGTATCGAAAAGACCGCAATCCCCGCTCGAATCAAATCATAGACAACGCTGGCCTGCCCGTCGGCGGTGATTTTCTTCAAGCCGTCCCAAATCACAGAATGATAACTTATAATCAAGTCGGTTTTTACCTCTTTTGCCTCAGCGACGACGTCGCCGGTTATATCGATGGTCAGCAGAATATTTTTTACATTACGCTGCGCATCACCGATGAGCAATCCGACGTTGTCCCAGTCCTGCGCCAATTTTAGAGGGACTATTTTTTCGATTCTCTCTGCAATATCTTTTATCTTCATTGTTTTCGTATCTCGTTGCTCCTATGTTGTCATTGCGAGCATCGCAAAGCGATGCGTGGCAATCTCAATTCTACATTCTAAATTCCTTGCTTGTCCCGATGGTGTTTGTCGGGGTTCGATATTCGACATTCATTTTCGATAAACTCATTGAAATACTTCATGAGCTTTTGAGTCTCTGGCCCGACCTTGCCGTCACCTACTGTGTGCTTCTCTACCCTGCTTATCGGCATAACCTGCATAATTACATTCGTTAGAAACATCTCGTCGGCGCTCAATACGTCATCTATGTAAAGGTCCTTTTCAACCAATTTGATGGAATTTTTCAAAGCGAGCTGGCAGACGGTTTTTCTCGCTACGCCCGCAAGCACCGGCGTTACAATCGGTGGAGTGTAAAGGGCCGAATCTTTAACCAGAAACACATTGCTTATACAGCCCTCGGCCAGGCGATTATCTACGGTAAACCACAATGCCTCAGCCGCCCTTTTTTGATGTGCCAGCTTTAGCCCGAGCATACGGCAGAAATAGCTTGTCGTCTTGTGCCCGTAAATCGGCTCGCTCGGATTTTGTCTGAATGGACACAGCACCACCAGCACGCCGTTTTTGTAATATTCAGCCGGATAAGGCGTCAATTTTGTGGCGGCGATAAGAAGTGTCGACCTGCGGTTTTCTTCCGATTTGGCCATCGGCCCGCCTGTAAGTGTCAACCGCAGGCGGGCATCGGTTAATTTATTTGCTTTCAGGACTTTGTAGATAGCCTCGGTGATATATTTTCTGTCGTAGCTGTTTTCTATCGATAAAGCGCCGGCACTGAAAAACAATCTATCAAGATGGTCTTTTAG
>JAUXAH010000186.1 GCA_030614945.1 Phycisphaerae bacterium | reverse complement strand
TCGGTCTCGATTCATCTATTTTTGTATTTTTAACTTCATCCCGCCCTTCGCTAAAGGGGCGGGATTCATCAGGAAGGAGGCAAGCCATGAGGCAAGTAAAAGAAAAACACCTGAGCCCAGCCCCTACAAGGGGCGGGGTGAGCCGGCGTCAGTTCATCCGAGGCGCCGCAGCGGCGATGGGTGGGCTCGCCCAGCCCATCCGATGGGCGGGGTACATCATTCCAGCGACGGCGTTGGGTCGCGGCGGAAAGGTCGCGCCCAGTGAGCGGATTATCTTAGGCGGAATGGGCATCGGCAACCGTGGCTCGCATGACCTGCGCTGGATGCTGCCGGAGCAGGATGTGCAATTTGTTGCGATATGCGATGCCAAGAAATCCAGTCGCGAAAATGTCAAGCGAATTGTGGACACGCGGTACGGCAACAAGGATTGCAAAATGTACCGCGACATGCGGGAGTTCCTGGCCGAGCGCACGGACATCGATGCGCTGCTGATAGCCACCGGCGACCGCTGGCATTCGCTGGCGGCGATCATGGCGATGCGGGCAGGAAAGGACGTTTATTCCGAGAAGCCGTCGTCTATGACCGTCGCGGAAGGCCAGGCGGTTGTGGAAACGGCGAGACGCTACCGGCGGATTTATCAGACCGGTACGCAGCGGCTGAGCGAGGGTAATTTCACGTTCTGTAACGAGATGGTCCGCACCGGTCGGCTCGGCAAGGTGCATACCGTCCGTGCCCACATCGGGCCATGGAAACCGGCTTATTTGAGACACGATTGGCTGCCGGCGGAGCCTGAGCCGCCGAAGGATGAAGTGGACTGGGACCAGTGGCTGGGCCCGTGTCCGTGGCGGCCTTACAACTCCGCCTACATTCGCGGCAGGTGGCGGGGCTACTACGATTTTCACACGAGCTGCATCGGCGAATGGGGGGCACACACTTTCGCCCAGTGCCAGGTGGGGATCGGTGCGGCGAACACGTCAGCCATTGAGTACAGGTACGTTAAGAACGATAGCGGTGACGGCATGGTCACGCAGTTTGCCAACGGCATCAAGATGATTCTGGAACGTGACTTAGAAAAGAAAATCTGGCGCGGCTCGTGCGGTGTGCGCTATGAAGGCACCGAGGGCTGGGTCTCGGCGGCGGACGGCTATTCGAAACCGGATGTTTCCTCGCCGGTCATGATGGATGACTTCAAGAAGCTGGTCCGTGACTACCATGCCCGCACACAGCGCCCGATGAGCCACGTGCGAGATTTATTAGACTGCATCAAGTCGCGGCGCCAGCCTGTGGCGAATCCGGTAGTGATGCACCGGTCAATGACCACCGTGCACGCGGCCAACATATGCATGTGGCTCAAACGGGACCTGCGCTACGACCCGGTCAAAGAGGAATTTATCAACGACCCGGAAGCCAACCGGCTGCGTTCGCGTGCGATGCGTGAGCCGTGGATAATCTAAGGACCAACTTTAACCTAAAGGAAACCAAGCTATGTCAAAGTCAAAAATAAACCTTGTTTTGCTCATCGCGTTGGTGCTGGCCGGGGCTGTACAGTCGTTCGGACAAACGGTCCCACCAAAGGAGCACGAGGGTAAACTGATTGCCGTGCTGAAATCCGATGCATCACACAAAGAAAAGGCCGATGCCTGCCGTCAATTGGCCGTCATTGGTACCAAAGACGCCGTTGCGCCGTTGGCGGCGCTGCTCGGTGACGAAAAACTCTCGCACATGGCCCGCTACGGACTGGAGCCGATTCCGGCCCCGGCTGTGGACGACGCCTTGCGTGATGCGCTCGGCAAACTCAAAGGGCGGCCGCTGGTCGGTGTAATCGGCAGCATTGGCGTGCGACGTGATGCCAAGGCGGTCAAGCTGCTGACGAAAATGCTGCAAAATTCCGATGCGGATGTCGCTCAGGCGGCAGCGAGGGCGTTGGGCAAAATCGGTAACTCGGCTGCGGCCAAGGCGCTGCAAGGCGCCCTGACAAATGCGCCTGCCGCTAATCAACTCGCACTGTGCGAAGGCTTGTTCCGCTGCGCCGAGGCGCTTGGGAGCCAAGGCCGGCGCAAGCAGGTTATCGCGATTTACGACCAATTGCGCAGCTTGAAGGCACCGCACCAGGTTCGTGCCGGTGGCCTGCGCGGCGCTATCCTCACCCGTCGGAAGGGCGACCTGAGGTTGCTACGGCGGCATTTGCGCAGCGATGATTACATTTTATTCTCCGCAGCCGTCCAGGCCGCCCAGGAATTGCCGGGCGCCGAAGTGTCCAAGGCGTTGACCGCTGAGCTGAAGCAACTGCCCGCCGACAATCAAATCTTGGTCATCCAGACACTCGGCAAGCGCGGCGATAGGGCGGCAGTTCCGGCGATCTCTGCTCTGGCCAAGAGCGGCGCAAAATCCGTTCGCCTGACAGCCATCGGGGCGTTTCCTCAGATTGGCGATGCGTTGGCAGTTCCCGTGTTGGTGGAACTGCTGGGCGATTCCGACCGTGAGATTTCAAAGGCGGCGCAGGAAGCTTTGGCAGCTCTGCCGGGCCGGAAGGCCGACACCGCCGCGCTTCGGCTGCTCAATAGGAACAAAATGAGCCTTCGGCTCATCGCGGTCGAGCTGGCCGGGCGTCGGCGGATTGTGGCACTCATTCCCAGGTTGTTGGAAGTCGCCGGCCGTGACGCGGAGCCGAAAGTCCGTGCCGCCGCGATCAAGATGGTAAGTGAGCTGGGCGACGCCGACCAATTGCCGGCGCTTCTCAATCTGCTTATGCGCATGAAGGAATCACAAGATTTAAAGGCGGCTGAACAGGCCGTGATCGCTGTTTGCACGAAAGCCGATAATCCGGAATTATACACCGAGAAGCTTATCAGCCTGTTAGCCGAAGCCCAGCCTGCGCAAAAGGGCGCGTTGCTGCGGGTCCTCGGCGTCATTGGGGGAACGGACGCTCTGAGGGTTGTATGTGCGGCGGTCAATGATCGCAATGCGGAAGTCCGTGCCGCCGCCATCCGCGTGCTTTGCGCATGGAAAACTGCAGATGCGGCGCCCGACTTGCTCGCATTGGCGAGACAATCGCCGAATTCGTCTCGCAAGACCGCGGCTCTGCGTGGCTATATTAGCCTTGTTCGAGATAAAAGCCTCTCGACCGAGAAGAAACTTGCGATGTGCAAGGAAGCAGCTGCACTGGTTCAGCGCAACGAAGAAAAGAAGCTTCTACTCGGTGCGCTGGCCACAGTGCCGGCAGCCGAGGCGCTCTCAATGGCAATGGCGCACCTGGACAACCCGGCGACCAAAAACGAGGCGAGCTTCGCGGCCGTGGCAATCAGTGAGAAGATAGTCCAGCAAAAGCCCGGCGATGTTGCCGACGCTATGCAGAAGGTGATACGAGCCACGGACAACAAAGACGTGCTTCGCCGCGCCAGGGCGACATTGAACAAGGCTAAGAAGGCGGCAGGAAGATAGAGGAATCGATGCGCCGGCGACGCCTGCAAGGACATCGTCCACTAAGACCGGGCCAGGAGCTGCGCCATCCTGTTACTGACGAGGTTCCAAACGCGCCCGGCAGGACTCGAACCTGCAACCTTCGGATTCGAAGTCCGCGACTCTGTCCAATTGAGCTACGGGCGCAGAAAACCCCACGTGCTTGTAATGTAATCATTTCCTACACATGTTGTCAACCCTCTTATGAAGCAAAAGCTGTAAAATCGGCAATCTGTCGTTACTTCTTCTACCTTATGAAAGACAATTTTTGGTCTTGACAAGAGGGTACACCTTAGGTTTCTGGAGAAATTATCCATCTCCGGTTCAGATAGTTGGCGGGTCATTTAAGATTCAGCAAGCGTAGGACAACCTCAATTTTCCAGATCCTTATCGGGTTGGTTTAAGGAAATAGGTATTGACTCAGCTATCTTATATGTGTTGAAATGAATATGGTTCATTTATAGGGTTTTGTCCCGCACCAAATTGAGCTTAGGTCCGTCGATGCCCGGCAAACTGACGGGGACGACACACCCAATTGGTGCGGGATTGGAACTGTGATTATAAGGGAGGTCGCTTATGAAACGTATGACACGCCGGGAAACGATTTATCGATCTGGAGCATCTCCAAGAGAAGCGAATTGCATCGTTTCGGATCTTTTGCCGTTATAATCATTAGGTAAAGCACCGGCTCTGCCGGAGAACTCGCACAGGTCAACATCTGCAGGAGTATGTGAGAACATCCCTCATGCGAACTGATCGAAGCTCGCATGAAAGGACACTCTCAAGATATTGTCCAGAAAATACTAACTCATTCAACATAGGAATGCAAGTACACGTTCTGTCCTTTATGATGCTGGGCCGGTCAAGCTAAAATCCACTTTGATTGATTCAATCCTTTATTGGTGGTTAGTGGACCGACGACTTTGCTCCTATCAAGAACACACCAGTTCTTCAGCCGAAATGGGGATCCTGAGGATAAAAAAGTCAAGATATGTTGTTGATAGTTGGTGGATGGATTATAATCACTACCGGCCGCACGGGAGCCTGGACTGTATGGCCCCGTAGCGCTTGCGGCGATCTTGTCTTGAGCAAGGTTTCTGTATCGTCTGCCTTACTCAAGACAAGTAGAACAACTTTGAGATACTCCCATAAGCCTTGGTAGAGCATATGGGGGTATCTGAGACTGTCTATTCTTTGAAAGGGGGAGGTCATGAAACAGACCGCTGAGTCGATAACCGGTTGTTCGATTTTCTTGTTGGCCGCAGTGATAGCATCCGTCTTATTGATCCCCGCTGTCGCCTCAACTGAAAAAACAAGCC
>JAUXAH010000577.1 GCA_030614945.1 Phycisphaerae bacterium | reverse complement strand
GTTTTTCACCCAAATTATAGACCGCAACCTTATCCTTAAAATCTTTTATCTTGGTAACGCCCTGGTCAAATTTCTCCAGCTCCCTAAAGAATTTATCCCAGTTCTCATAATCCCAGGTATAATAGATTTCTTTCAATCCGTTTGGCTCCTGAGACTTTATATTAAGCTCTACCGAATTCTGGCTTGAAATTAGATTAAATATATAAAGCCCGGGCATAACCAGTTTAAAAGATCGCCAGCTAAAAAGCCTTTTCTGTTCTTCGATATTCATGAATTAAATTCTCCTTTAAAGCTTAAAACCCTTGTCTTTTAATTCTATTATGGTCTTTGATATTTCGTTATAAGGTCCGCTTTTTTTGGCTATGATCCGGCCTGCAGAATCAAATTCTAGTTTAAAACTTAGGGCCAATAATTGCTTAATCATTTTCGCGGTCTTCCCCTCCGGATTAATCCTAAACAAAATTGAGGTTTTCTTCTGACCCTTATTCTCTTTATTCATAGCTAAATCCCCTTATTTCTAATAGCTTTTTAACCCGACATATTTCTTCAAAGGTCCCTTTCGCTTCTCCGGATAAAAAGCCTTCTTGGTCGATTGATAGTGAAAAGCCTTCTGCTGTAAGAGTTTCGACTTCTCCTTTAAGCTTGCCCTTTAAATCGAATCTTATCGTTATCCTAGCCTGGTCTGCGCAGGCCCCGGATACGCCGGTAATCTTTTTCATATTAAAGCTCCTTAATAGCCTGATGTTTTAAAAGCCTATAAACAAAGGCTTTCATCGTCGAGTGGGATTGGATTATAAAGGAGCAATTTTTCACAAGTAACTGTCTTATCACAGAAACATGCTTGCCTTAGCATCCCTTAATAATCCAGCCCTCTTAGCTGAGAAGTTAAAAAGCAGAAAAGTATTAATGACATGCTAAAATCACAGCTACCATTTAGCGTTTTCAACTTCTCATTTCTATTGATTAAATGCAAATCTCTCTCTCTAATCGGTTGACTTCTTCTCTGGTGATCCCGATATATCTTTTAGTTACCTCTTCATTCTTATGGCCGAGCTTCTCGCGTATCATCGTTATCGGGGCGCCCTGCAACCTGGCCTGGTAGCCCCAGGTCTTTCTTAAAGAATGAAAGCCGTATTTCTCACTATCTAAACCAACCGCTCCGGTCCACTTTCTGATAAGTCTCCAAACCCTTACCCGGCTTATCGCTCGGCTCCTATTTCTAAATGAATAAAATAGAAAGTCGTTAGGATCAAGCCCCTTTTCTCTCTCAAGATAAAAGTTTAAGGCCCTCTTAATCGGTTCATTGACATAGATCTTAGCTTCTCTCTTTGTCTTTGATTCTTTGACATAGAGATATTCTTTAATCTCTCCGTGCCATCGATGAGATCTCTAACCTTTAATTGCAATAAGTCGCTTCCCCTTAAAGCACTATTCACTCCCAGAGTAAAT
>JAUXAH010000347.1 GCA_030614945.1 Phycisphaerae bacterium | reverse complement strand
CCTTTCCTATTGAGTTCGTGGTTATGAGTTCATAGTTCATCGACAACGAACGATGAACAATGAACTACGAACAATGAACCAATTATCGTTGAACCTTTTGGGTCCACCTTTTTCCGTTCATTTCAAACTCGACGCTATCTTTATTTATTTTTACGACGGTTGCACCGAATACTGTTTCGCCCTCATGTACAATCTGGTTGCCAATAACTGCGGACGGATTGTTCTTACTATAGACGATACCTTTTACGATCAGTTTTCCGAATCCGCCCTGAGTAGTCGTTGCCGAGCCGAACTGCATAGGGTCACGAAGCGTTGTCGGATAGGGTTCCGGAATCTGCCAATCAATTTCATCCTTAGAAGCGGCAATAGCGTTCGATGGCCCGAAACTCTGGGCCCCGGTTGTCTTCGGCGAAGGACCGCTCAAGACCCGTGTAAACACAAAAATCATAGTGAGAAAAAGAACCGGGACCAATATCACCATTGCCTTTTGCCTCGCGGGACTAACACCCGGTTTTGGCGTGAAGAGCCTGGCTTTTATCTTCTCCAGGGTCTGCTGCCAGGGGATTTGTTTTGCAGCTTTTGTGGTAGTAACGGCTTTAGGTTGTTTAGGCGGAGTGGCTTTCGGTGGTCCGGCCTGGCCGGACACAGACTGCGCAGGCTGCGGAGGTTTTTCCGTTGTGCCGGCCAAGTGGCTTGGAGGAGCATAATTCGGGCGCCTTGGTGCGGGCGCACCGGAAGACTGCTGGATACCGTTGTCTTTCGGAATCGGCACGCCGGTAAAGATCGACGAGACCTTCTTTTGCAGCCCTACTCTACGTTGTTTTGGCATTGCTTATCTCCTTAGCCAAAGCCTTGCCGCTACTTATCTCCTCAGCCAAATGCTTCGGATTATTTATTTCCTCAGCCAGAGCTATGTATTCGGCAGCCCCTTTGCTTTCTGGGGCGTAAGTCAAGACGGACTCACCGGCACTTGGTGCTTCAGCCACCCTTACTGTTCTGTGAATAACTGTATCAAAGACGAGGTCTCCGAAGAAATCCCGTATTTGCTGTTGAATTTGTCTGCAGAAGACGGTTCTGTTTTCGACAAAAGTCAACAACAGGCCCAGGATTCTTACCTGGCAAGGGTGGAAGTGTACTCTGATAATGTTTGCGGTCTCGAGCAACTGTTTGAGGCCTTCCATCGCGTAGTAATTCACTTGAACAGGTACGATGACATCAGTGCTGGCAACAAGTGCGTTGAGTGTCAGCAGGCCGAGCGACGGCGGACAGTCGATAACGCAGACGTCATATTCGTCGCTTACCAATCTGAGCTGCTCGCTCAAGACAAATTCTCTTCCGAGTATGTCGGTCAGCTCAAGCTCGGCACCTGAAAGCAGGATATTGCTTGGTGCCAGGTCAAGCCACTCGAGCTTTGTGCTTATTATAACCCTGGAGATTGGGATTTGCGGATTGGTAAGAGCATGATAAATGGTTTTATCCAGGGTTTCAGGGTCATGGCCAAATCCCAGGGTGGTGTGGCCCTGCGGGTCGAGGTCAACTATCAGCACCCTATTGCCTTTTTTGGCAAGGGCGGCTGCAAGATTCACCGCAGTGGTTGTTTTGCCACAACCGCCTTTCTGATTTGCTATTGCTATTATTCTCATTTCTCGTATTTCGTGATTCGGCGATTCACGCCTTACGCACTTTAGCTGTCCTGCCGCTTTCTGACAAAAACCGCCAGGCCCATATTCACCTTATGGCCTGAATCATCCCGCCTTGAGCGGGTTATTTTGAAGCTATCTACAAAGATGACCGGCCAGTGTCTCTCCAGGGCATTGAGGAAGGCAGCAAACTGATTGAAAGCTGCGGTGAAGCCGACATCAATGCGGTTTTCATATAAGTACTTAAAATCGGCTGAGTTTTTGCCGGCGTCTTTACCTTTAATGCTGAACGAATCAAGTTTTTTCTCGCTGGCAATTTGACTTATATCGAACGTCAAATTAGCCGAATCTTCGAAATCAATAGCAAAGCCGTTCAATTTGCTTCGTAGATTTTCAATTTGTTCGTTTAACCAGATCCTGGTTTCTTCCTCGGTTGCTTTTAGTGCGGAGTTGTATATCCGTTTTTTCTCGGCGAGCTGGTTTTCGACCTGTTTTCTGCTCTTTTTCTGTGGTGCCAGCACAATCATATAAATGAAGAGAAACAGTATGAAGCAACCTGCCCATATTAAAGCTGCTGTCGCAAAATATTTTCTATAAATCTTCATAAAAGACCTGCTACAATCCCGGCTTAAAGATGCAATCTATCTGGTAGGAGACAACATCCCGGTTCTGGAGCGTACCAAATCTCTGTGAAACCCTGATGTTTTCGAGCTTCGGCCCGAGGAGAGTTGAAGAGCGAAGACGCTCCCTGAAATCTCTGACTGCTTTGTCACAGTCGGATTGTGGACTTCCGCAAACATTTATCTGCAATGTTCTTACCGGGACAGAGATATTAATCATTTTTTGGGGGTCGTTTTTTTTGGGCACTTTTCTTTTTACAGAGCCCTGCTTTACCTCGAGGCCGGTCAGCACCACCGAATCCGGCATATTCTTCACCAGTGTCGCCAGAACAGGCGACCACTGAGTATGTCTGCCGATAAATGTTGAGACTTCTGATAAGCAACTGCCTATAGCGTTTTTCTCGTTCTCGAATGATTTTTGCAGCTCTACAGCGTCCGACAATTCG
>JAUXAH010000128.1 GCA_030614945.1 Phycisphaerae bacterium | reverse complement strand
CGTGTTCGGCCACGAAAGCGGCCTGGCGGCTGTCTGTGGACTTGGTGAAATCGGGAGGCAAGTCGTGTTCCTCGATGTCCGACTTGAGAATGGCACAGATCTTGAGATTGGGACTTGTCCCGAAAAAGCCGATGCGCTCCTTGAGGGAACGGATCATGTCGCGGCCTGAGGGGTCAAAGTCTCCAAAGTAGAGGATGGCGCAGGGTTGGGGCCAGCTGGCGTAGCGAGCGGCAGCCTGATGGATGGAGGACCATCCATCGTAGCCTCGGCCGACGTTCAGGGTGACGCCAAAGGGTTGTAGGATGTCCTCAAAGATGCCTGAGAGGGCGTCCTTTTCGAGCCAGACTTCCACCAGGCGGGGTTGGGTGGGCCAGATACTGCGCTTGTACCATTGTCGGGCTGAGGCTGCGTAGTGGGAGACGCCGTGCCACATGGGGACGCGTCGGGGGCGGCGCAGGCGGTCCTCGATCCAGGGCCAGGGGATGGTGCCTTCTTGCCTGGCGGCGACGAGGGCGTTGCAGACTGCCTTGTAGCGGCCCCTGGTGTTCTCGACCACGTGGGCGGCCACGAGCCGGTAGTAGACCTGACGGACTGTCATGGGATGGTACTCGGTCAGGGCTTCGTGGGCCTTGTCGATGATCCGTTGGGTTTTCCTTTGTCTGGCCATGAGGTTTGCTCCTGGCGGTTCTGTTCGAGAAAGCGACGAGAGTAGGGGGTAGGCGTTCGGATGCGCAGGCTGACAGAGCATTGCACCTGGTCGAGATCGGATAGGTCTCGTGCGAGCCGTTGGAGTTTGGGGGCGGCTTCAGTGATCATGCCTCTGGCCAAGAGACCCAGGAGGCTGTCGCTGGGGATGCTGATGGTGGCGCAAAGGTGGCCTTGGATGAAGATGTCTGCTTTCACGGGATGACCCCTTTCAGCCAGTCGAGGAGGTAGGCGACGGCAAGGAAGCCTAGCAGGAGGCCCATGATTTTCGCATAGACCTCCCGCCAGGATCGAGGATGTGGCCACTGCCAGGGTGGAGGTGGCGTCATTGCCTGGCCTCCTGATCAGTGGCGGTGGGATCGAGCGGGCACGGGTCGGCGGTCAAGGCAGAGTGCGATGTTGTAGAGGCGAGCGTAGGCGTCGTCGTAGTCGTTGATGGCCTTGAGGATGGCGTTGATCCAGTGGGGGTCGTAGCCCTGGTCTTTGGCCTGATCCAGGGCTTCTTGCATGAGATCTCGGATAGGTGTGGCCAGGCGGTGGCAAGTGTGGAGCTTGCTTTGTACTGTGGTCATGGCAGGGACCTCCTAGAGTTGTGATTTGCCCCGATTGGGGTCAAGGGTGGTGCAGATCTCGTTCAGGGTCTCCCAGGTGTGTTCGAGGTCATGGATGGCGGCCTGGATGGTATGCAGGAACGGGCGCGGGAGGTGGTTGCGCTGGGCCAGGAGAAGGGCAGCCTGGACCTGCTCCTGGATGTTGTTCAAGGGATCCAGGATCTGGTCCAGGATGGCAGGTACGTCATTAGTTGTCATTGGCAGGTCTCCCCAGGGGGGCGGCGGGAGGCGGTCCCTGCCGGCCGCTCCCACCGCCCGTTATGCTGATTAGTATGGGCAGGGTGTCGAGAAAGTCAGGCAAGGGTGCCTGGAGCATGAGTGTGGTGATTGGCTTCGGCGGTGGCCTCGGTTTTTTCGGTTCGAGTGGCAGTTGTTTCATGGCAGGGGTCCTTTCGTGGGTGGAGGTGCGTTCGGGCGAGTGAGCAAGGAGAGGAGAGCGTAGACGGCCACCGTGACGGCCAGGAACGGCCAGTTTTTGCGCCACCAGAGCCAGACGGGGTGGTGGAATTGTTCAGGGATCATGGCAGGGATCCTTTCTGGGTCAGGGTAGGGTCAAGACGCCTTCATCGGCGACGCCGCCACAGTTCCAAGGGATAGAGTCCCCCCCGCCGTCGGCTTGATCGACGTGATCTCCGGCCTTGCCGAACATGTTGGAGCCTTCATCGGTGCTGACAAAGAGCACGTGTTGGGCATAGAGGCCATCGGGTGCGGGGGCGTCAAAGTTGCGGGCCAGATAGAGAAAGTCGGGCGAGTGGTCTTTGAAGTGCAGGTGCAAGGTTGAGTACTGGACCGGCCCCTGGTCGCGCCAGATGATGCCAAAATCGCTTGATTTCCAGATGTGCAGGTCATTGAGGACGCGAATCTCGTCCGGGTTGGACTGGCGTGTGTCCATGGTGTCGTAGTTGGCCCTGGGGCTGACCAGGATGCCGAGTTGGTTTGCCTGGTCGCAGAGGGTCCAGGTGAAGCCATGGTTCAGGGTTCGCCAGAGATCCGTGCCGCCCATCTGGGCGCCGACGTAGACGATGCTTTGGTCGGCGCGTTCGACGTGAAGGCGCGGACCCCAGACGCTGACGCCGGGGAGTGGGCCGGGTGTGTTGGCCCAAGTTTTGCCCTGATCGAAGGATCGGCGGACCGCCACGTGGCCTCCGGCGCCAAGATTGAGGGCGCAGTAGATGGCGTCTCCTGGCGGGTAAGGACTTTCTCCCTGGTCGGTGCCTGGCATGATATTGCCCGCGCTGTAGGAGAAGGCGGTGGGGTCGATGAGGTGGGCGGTCCAGGTGGCGCCATAGTCCTCGGTGATCAGGCACCAGAAGCCGGTGCCATTGAGATCCGAGCGCCAGAGGACGTAGAAGTGGCCCTCGTAGTTGGGTGCACCGGCGATCCAGTGGATGTCGCCTGGGTTGCCGCCGGTCATGTAGATGGCCTCGGCCTCGGAAAGCACCTGGGTTGCGGTGGCTGGCTCGTCGATGAAGATGTTGTCCATGCGGTAGATGTCGCCGTGACAGACGACAAAGCGGCGATGGTAGGGATCCCACGGATCGGGGCAAGCCTGGATGATGTCCAGGAAGGCGAGGCCGTCGTTGTCTGGGATCCAGTTTGGTTGGGGTCCGCCGGGGCCTGAGAAGTCGGTGGTCTTGTACATGCCGTTGGTTCGAGAGGCGAAATAGGCTCGGATGGCCCAGGCTGCGGGGCGCAGTAGCTCGACGTGCATGAGGGGTCCCTGGATCTCCAGGCCGTAGGGACCGCCGGGCGCGTTCAGGTAGTACCAGATGGTGGATTGGGGTGGTAGGCCTGAGATGTAGAAGCGGTGGGCCAGGGTGTCGCCCTCGTCGGTCTGCTCGGCGATATAGGGGGTGTCCCAGATGTAGTTGAAGCCGCAGAAGATTCGTTTGCCTCGGACGATGCGCCAGATCTCGCGCATGGTGGGCTTGTGGAGGCCCCAGGCCATGAAAAGGTGATCCTCGACGTCGGTGGAGGCGTAGACGCGCAAGTCGGTGTATCCTGGTTCCTCGCCGTGGCCTACGATGATCCACCAGTGCTCAGGGCGTGCGATCGGCATTGATGCGATCCCCTTGGAGGAGAAGATTGAAGGTGCCGTAGGGCGTGTAGCGAAAGAAGGTGGCGATGCCGCGTATGGTGATGCCTGAGTTGACGTTGTTGATGATGATGCCAAAGTGGTTGGGAACGAAGACGAGGGCGCCAGAGTAGACCAGGTGCCAGCCGAGGCCGTCGGATGACCAGTCGAAGTAGTAGGTGCCTGCGATTCGGCGGATGCGCAGGTAGCGATGGGTGCCGAGGATGGCGACTGGTCTGGACCAGAGGCCAGCGCCGAAGGTGGTGTAGTTGGTCCAGCGTATGACATCGAGGACCTGATCAGCGGCGCGGTAAGTAAGCTGCCAGGTGTAGAGATCCTCGGCGGGGTTCGTGGCGTCGTCCCAGAGGGCCAGGGCGACGGCGCTGAAGTTGACTTCGGGAGCGACAAGGGCGAGCTTGGCGGTGATCGAGAAATCGACGGCTGGGATGGGCTGGTAGATGCCGCAAAGGTCGTCTCCTGCTTGGGTGGCGCCATCGAGGATGAGGCCGGTCTCGTTCTCTGAGACGGCTAGGAGGCCTCCAGGGTCGAATTCGGTCCAGAGAACGGCGTCAAAGGAGGCATCGTCAAACTCGTCGTCCAGGTCGGAGGGGGCCACGGGGGGTGCATCGGGCGACCAGACGGTGAAAGTGGTGGGTGGTGGCACGGGTGGCGTCCTTTCATGGAGGTGGCCGAGGATCCCGGAAACGTAGATGTCGCGGGGTGTGCGGGGGATCCCCTGGGCCATCTCTTGGTAGGCTTCTGAGACTGTTTGGGCGATGAGGCGGTAGGATTGGAGGATGAGGCCAAAAGTGGCTGCGGCTGCTCTGGAGGCTTCGGTTTGGGACGCAGGGCGGTATCGGGGCCAGGCCCTGACGCAGGGCAGACCCTTCCAGAGGTAGAAGTCGAGTGTTCCCTTGAAGCCGCGTATGATGTCGATGGAGGGCAGGGCATCGAGTCTGGCCATGCTTTCTAGGCGACGACCTGGGTCCCTCGGACCGCTGTGGAGTAGAAGATCAGGGAATCAGAGTCGCGGGTCCATTTGCACCAGCAGGCGTACTGGAAAGTGCCGCCCACGAGGACGTCGATGTCGATGGTGTAGGGTGTGGTCACATCCTCGCCGACGAAAGTGGTCTTGGTCAGGACCGGGCTGGGGTCTCCGTCCTCTACTGCGGCTCCCTGGATGGCAGTGAGAGTGTACCCGATCGGGGGTGTTGGTGTGTCGGCGGTGATGTTCAGGATCTGGCCGGTGGCATCGGAAGGGACGACGTTTTCGGGTGGGAGGGCTTGGCCGCTGGCGACCGACATCACCAGGGCGTTCAGATCTGATTGGTCTTTGAGGGCCGCGACGTTCGCCTGGATGTGCCGGTTTCGTGCGGTGAGGGCGAGTCCTCGAATGGCGGCGATCCAGGGGGCGCGGGCGATGGCAGGCATGCGCTTGTACATTTCGGTGAGAGTGGAGAAGCATCCCCGGACCTCCTGCTGGCCGACGCTCTTGGGGTTCTCTGGGATGACGTGCACCCTGGCGTAGGGGATCCCCTTCCAGGAGGCAAAGACCAGGGATTTGGCGATGGAGCCTGACGCTCTGAGCGAGAGGCAGGGGGCTGTGAGACGTGCCATTGGGAGATCTCCTTTTGGTGTGTGTCGAGGGATCCGGGCTTGCCCTGGCTGCGAGGGCAAGTACAGGGTCATTATACAGGTAAATCTGTGACAGGCAAGTGAATTTTGGGTCAAGATCGCGGGCGGGACGGCTCACCTGGCGCCCGGGGCAAGGTGGGATGAGGCGGCGCCCTCGAGGGAACGGATCCGAGGACTGCGGGGGCCGTCCCGCCCGGGCCCGGGCCAGGTGCGAGAGGGGCTCTGCAGGATTTCTTGTTCGCCGGCCGTGAGCTCGGACAGGTTTTCTTGCAGGCCGCGCTTCCCGCGCCTTCTGGGGCAGTCGAGCGAAGCCGGAGCCGCAGCGGAGCCGGAGGCCAGCGCAGCGATGGGCGGCTGTGCCCGGCCTCAAGCGGGCCAGCGGCCCAGGCCGGAGGCGAAGCGGAGGCGAAGGCGAAGCGAGGAGTGGGCGACCGACCGAGCGAGTGTGTGGGGGGGCGGGCGGGAGCGCGAGCGAGGGAGGGAGCGGGTGGGGGTGGGGGGGCGGGGGGAGGGGGGGCGGGATCTGGAGTCTCAATTTTGGAGGACTGGGCTGAGTGGCTTGCCGCAGTTGTTTCAGCTCGCCATGCGCAGTGCGATCGGAGAAAAAACGATCGAATGAGGGCGGGTGAGGATCCCCGCCCGCCGATTGTGCCCCGCGCAGGCACGCAGGCAGTCGGAGGCTCGGTGCAGCGATCGAGGTCAGCGGGCGATCTCTGGCCAGGCGGTCGCTCCAAGGCGGGCGGTCGGCAAGCTCGTGGCAGCCAGGCGGTCGCTCCAGGAAGGGCGGTCGGC
>JAUXAH010000718.1 GCA_030614945.1 Phycisphaerae bacterium | reverse complement strand
CCTCCTCGAGTTTCTTTATCTCTTCCAGCCAGCGCCGGACTCTAGCTGAATGGCAGTGGCGCCGACCCACTCTGCACTCAAACCAGCCAAGGTACCACTTGACTCTGGGGCAGCGCATGCACACCGCCGCTATCTTGTTCTCCAGCTCGCTAATCCGGTCCTCTTTGCTTACCGTTCCCTCAAGCACTTCTGACACAGGGTCGTCTCCCTGATCTCAATTTTGGCACTTCTGTCGGCGCTGGGGTGATAGGTGACCTCGCCACACTCCCTACACTTCCAGGCGACATTGGTTAAGTTTTCAGTCATATTTCCAACCTCTCCTATCAGCCTTTGATAGCCATTAGGGTGGCCCTCGCGCAACACCTAGCCAGTCAAGGAGAACCGCCCTGACATAGCTGAGGTGCAATTTATTCTGCTTTGCCGCCTCTTTGAAGGCGTCGCGCACTTGCTCAGCCGTGGCGCCGCCGGCAGCGGATATTTCTTTTTCAATGTCTCGCAAATAGGCAAGTTCACGGCTATTAGGCCTTCTACCAAATGCTTTTGGGAAGTTATCTAAAAGGGCTATGGTAACAGGTGAGGGTGTGGGTTTCTCACCTGAGGCCTCAGGTGAATTTCCTCTTCCTCTTTCGGTTTCCTCTTTCAGACTCCTCTTTCTTTTTTCAGAAGGGGTTGTTAAGGGGTTTTTGCTTTGCTCACCTGAGTGCTCACCTGAGGCAGTCTCATTGCTCACCTGAGCGGTGGTGCTTTGCTCACCTGAGTGCTCACCTGAGACAGGCCAGCTTTGCGTGACAACCTCTTTAGCGCCTCTTTTGTAGCGTAGATGGTCCTGCCAACCCTCGGGCGGTGGGTACTGCGACGGCCAAGCCCACTGGGGCCTGTGCACGTCCCACCAGTCCAGAATCTGGATGGCTTCCGTTTTAGAGGTGGTGTACACCGTTATTAAGTCGTTTTTGGCCAGCTCCTCTAGTAATTCTGGGACATCGGCCTTGGTGATGTGGTCAATATTGGGGCAGGTAGC
>JAUXAH010000306.1 GCA_030614945.1 Phycisphaerae bacterium | reverse complement strand
GGGGTTGACGCTTTCCCGGGATTTGGCTATTCTACCCGATTCTCGATGCCAGATACTCAAATTTGACATCAGTAAAGTAAGGTGAATTGAATCCGGAGGTGAACGATGGAGAATAAAGAGGTTAGCCGACGGGCGATGACGAGCTATTCGGACGGCGGTACCGACCAATGGACTCAATGCAAAGGAGGCCTGCGTGAGATATTTGAGATATTGCGTGTGGATGATTCTGGCGGCGGCAGTGGCCGTTGGGATAGTGACCTGTAAGCAAAAAATCAGGGAGGAACCGCCGCTGTTGCTTGAGGAACCGCCGCTGCTGTTGGAAAACGGCGACGGTGCCGAAGAACTGCCGCCGCCGCCCGGGCCCGTAGCCGATAACAGCCGCTGCCACGTGTGCCACATCAACTACGAGGACGAGGAGCTGGCCGTCGTGCACGCGCGGACCAACATCAGTTGCGAGCAATGCCACGGCGCCTGCGACGCCCACTGCAGCGACGAAGATAACATCACGCCGCCCGACATTATGTATCCGATGGCGAAGATTACTTCGTTCTGTATGGGCTGTCACCCCAGGGACAATATCAGCTCACTGCACAAATCCTTCCTTGCCGGCACCACGAAGGAAAAATACTGTACCGACTGCCACGGGGAGCACCGGCTGGGCTATCGCACGCGAAAATGGGACAAGACAACCGGCGAGCTGATTGAGGATGACAAAGTGCGGATGATGACCGGCGAGACGCCTGAATAGAAGTAGATTGGTCTATTTCACCGCGGTATCTGCGATGAATTATTGTTATAGGTCAGGCGGTTCGGCACTTCTATCGATTTTCTCTTTCTACGAACATTGAGTATTCAGTTGCGGCTTTTAGCTTTTGGTTTTCAAGACCTTGCTTTCGGTTCCTGCGATTAGCCTTTTTATATTTTCGCGGTGACGTACAATCACCATAACCGGTATCGCAATTGCTGCGGCAAGTAACGGCCATAGATTAGCAAAATTCCAGCCCGGGGTCAGGACTATCGCCAGAATCAGCGCTACAGGAAAAGCAATAGAAGCGGCGATTGAAGCCAGTGAGATATACCTCCACAACAGAACAGTCGCCGCCCATATTGCAAAAGCAACCGTGGCACAGATTGTATAATAAGGCCAAAGGCCCAGCGCCACGCCGAGGCTGGTCGCGACGCCTTTGCCGCCTTTGAATTTCAGGTATATTGGGAAGATATGGCCCAGGATAGCGGCGCAGCCTACGGCGAGCCATAAAGAAAGTAAGCCGGGAGTTGGGTCGGGCACTTCTATAAGGGTTCCGGCGACTAACATTGGGACCAGGCCTTTGAGCACGTCGAGAAGAAAGCAAAGGTAGGCCCATCTTCTACCGAGGGCGCGGGAGACGTTGGTCGCACCGATGTTACCTGAGCCAATTGAGCGTAGATTTTTGCCGTGGGCCCCGGCAATGATAACTCCAAAGGGTACTGAGCCGAGCAAATAAGCGGCTATGATGGCAAGTGCGAAACTCGTGTACATTATTTTTGACCTTTCCTTTGCAGTATAGATTCATAAACGGATATTAGCTGCTTGGCAACCCGGTGGATGGAAATTTTTTCTTTGAGATTATCTGCAACAATCGCTTCCGATGCTTTCCGGATATTGTTTGTATTTGTGAAATAGCCGATGGCTTCTGCCAGTACAGGGACATCTTCGCTCCGCTCGAGCACTTTACCGTGCCGATTATTAACGAATAAATCAGTTGCACCGTTAAATTTCGTGGTTATCACCGGCTTGCCCGCTGCTAATGCTTCGAGAATGTACCTGCTCGAGGGGTCATAGAAGGTGGGCAATACAGCCACATCGATTATTGACAGAGCGTCTAAAATGTGCCTGATAGGCCCTAAGAAAATGATTTTCCTGTGGACGTTAAGCTTTTTTGCGAGTCGGCGGTATTTGTGTGCTCTGCCGTTACCGGCGACAATTAAGTAAGCTTGCTGGTCCGTGTTATGGTCTGGCGTTCCGCTATAGGCGGACATTGCTTTTACTAAAACAGCCAGTCCCTTTAATCTGAAATTGTTCGCCACGAACAAGAAAAAGACGGGGTTGTCCGCTTCTTTAAGGGCCAATTGAGCCAGTATTTGTGTGCGGAGCTTTTCGGCCTCGCCTATGTCGATTCGTTTATTTATTTCTACGCCGTTAGGTATAACCACTATACGCTCCGCATCGGCACCATAGTGTTGTTTGAACCGCTCAGCAACGTACTGCGAAAGTGCGACGATTATCGGCCCGTTCGGTTCTCTGCACAGCTTACGCTCCGCCCGCAGAAGTAGGGTTCGGTGAAAATTGGCAAAAGCTGTGAGCTTCTTATAAGATTCGAGGAACTTGTTCCGGTAACTGGCGGCATTGCGCAAAATGGATTCAGTGTATGTACCCCCGCGCGGCTGATAAACATCGGCAAAGTCAAAAGGTAAAACGCTGTGAATTATATCATAGTGATTTTGTGATAAATATTTTTTTAATGCTTTTGCGAAGGTAAAGTAACAAGCGCGCTTGCCGGGCGTATTTTGACATAGAATGTGAATGTTTCCGGTCCGGCTATGCCGGATTTGGCCTTTTGCAGCAAGTATATCCACTTCAAGGCCGAGTGCCGAAACGGCGGTTGCCATCTCAAAAACCGAGCGTTCCGCTCCCCCCAGGGCAATATTTGCCCGTTCTATTATGATTGCGATTTTCATCTTCATCGCAGAATTATAACCGAATCCGGTCAGCTTTCAAAGGGGACGGGCCTGCCGTGCTTTATATCGTGCCGTGCCATCCGTTTTGCTTTGTTTATTACTTTACGAATAAATATTTTATCTTTCCTGGTCAGCTTGTTTTGGCCGGTATAGCCGAAGTAGAAACGCAGCCGGTCTGTGTTCGAGAAATACCTGGCCGGGGCTGAATAATAAACTTGCGCAGTATCTTTTATCCGAAATCGCCGGCGACAGATAATTGGCTTGAAGGCCCGCGCCAGGTCTATCAGATAAAAATTGCCGCTGTCAGCGTAGAATATGTGTGAAAGGTAGAGGTCTCGATGACGATAATTTGTCTCGTGGAATTTTTTTACAAAGCCCGCTAATT
>JAUXAH010000554.1 GCA_030614945.1 Phycisphaerae bacterium | reverse complement strand
GGTGGCCTCAGGACTCCTATGCCTCGCCTTGCCAAAATCAAGGCTTCAGGAACTCAACATAGACTCCCTGCCCTCTAAATATCGGGCAACTGACACTCCCTTTTATACCCCGGTGGATGCTAAAGAAGTAGAAGATTCGGGTATCTCGGCAAAGGACAGGGCATTCACCATAAGAAAAGTAATTGACCCCAATACCAAACCGTCTGATTTAGCCCGCCCCGGGCATCTTATGCTCCTTGGCGCTCATGCTGATGGCCTGGTTGGCCGCAATGGTCATACCGAGGCTGTGGTTGAGCTATGCCAGCTTGCTGGATTATACCCTGGAGGTATCTTGTGCGAGCTGGTGAGTGATAGTGGCGAGATGATGAATGCTAAAGAGCTAAAGGCTCTGGCCAGGAGGTTTAAGATACCGGTTATCACCGTAGGCGCCCTGGCAGAATTTGCCAAGTCTTTCCTCCACAAAAAGTCAGCATTGGACTTGACAATCAGCTCCAAATAATTTAATGTTTACTTAGAAGCCTGTGGGGCTAGCCGATGAAAGAAATCGGCTCCACAGGCTTTTTGCTTTCATCGGCGGCTCTAAGGCTAATAAAATCCGAGGGACACCCTGGGAGAGTTTGTGTCCGTCCCTCGGATTTTTCTTTTCCAGAGTGTCCCGGAGGAGAAGGAGGTCAAAGCTATGGCACAGGAAGCAATCGCATTTGCCGCTCCAAGAACCGAGGAGATGACCAAAGTGGCAGTCGCAGGGGTAGGGGCTGGTGTTATCGGCGCCGTCGAAGGCGTAATCGTCTCGCTAGCGCCAAAGGTGGGCGCCCTTGAGCCCGTTTTCACCTGGGGCACTCTGCTCGGCGTGCCAGTACTGGCGGCTGCGGGAGCCCTATTCACCAGAGGACTCATCGGTGACCTGTTGATGGGCGCAGCCTGTGGTGGGCTTGGTATCATCGGCTACACGCTCCCTGCAATGCTGACACCCCTCATCGAGAAACGGGGTGGTGGCCAGCTGACCGCGGAGCAGAAAGCTGCCCTAGCCGCTCGCGAAAGGGTCAAGCTGCTGAAAGAAAGTCCACTGAATGCGCCTCAGAGGGCACAGGCTATGGCAGCCGTTGGCGTCGGGTACGAGTAAAATATGGTTCTCACCTAGGGAATAGGCGGAGTACCAGAAGGAGAGAACAATGGAAAACCTATTCGAAGAACGCACAACTGAATACCCGTATAACTTTTCAGTGTTGGGCACACTGGCTGAGGGGAACACATGGATGCCATCCTCCAAGGACGCCAGAATTGTTGACGATGCGGCCCTGGATGAGGACGAGGTCGCCGAGCTTTTTGCTGCGGAAATCGTAAACAAGGACGATGTGCCTATAGAGGGCTTCTGGGTTAAGTTAGATGACGCTCTAGAGGTTGATGATGAAATCTTCTGCCCAGGCAGCAGCGAGATAAACATGCTCCCTCCATGGCAGCGAGCGCGCCACAAGCAGCTTATAAGGTTCGGAAAGCCAGCATCCACCAATCTCCTCCAAAGCACCACCCTCAAGTAT
>JAUXAH010000293.1 GCA_030614945.1 Phycisphaerae bacterium | reverse complement strand
CTTCGAGGTCGGGGTTCCTGAATTCCTGCCAATCGGTGAAGACGATTAGGGCATCAGCGTTATCAAGACCATCGTATCCGTTCTGGAAGATTTTGATTTTGCCGTTCAGGGCCGCCATTGCCGCGGGGCCGGCTTCCGGGTCATAGCCATTTACCTTCATTCCCCAGTCGAGGAATTTCCTTATGCAGTAGATTGCGGGTGATTCTCTGACATCATCGGTTTTTGCCTTAAAGGCCAGTCCCCAAACTGCTAACGTGGTTTTGTTTTCCCGGCCGGCGAAATAGTCCTTAATGCGTTTTGCAAATCGCTCCTGCTGATTTATATTTACCTCTTGTACGGACTTAGCTATTTTCATTTCGACGCCGTATTCGTCGCCGGTGTGAATCAGCGCCCGAACATCTTTTGGCAGGCAACTGCCGCCAAACCCTACGCCTGGGAATAAAAATGACGGCCCAATCCGCGAGTCACTGCCCACCCCTTGTCTTACCTGTTCGACGTCCGCGCCGATTCTTTCGCAAAGCGCCGAGAGTTCATTCATAAATGAGACTCTTGCTGCCAGCATCGCATTGGCTGCGTACTTGGCCAATTCAGCGGAGATAATGTCCATAAATAGTATTCGCTTGCTCTTTCGCATAAATGGGTCGTAAAGCTGTTTCATTATTTCTTTAACGGCTGGATTGGTTGTGCCGATGATTATTCTTTCGGGGCGCATAAAGTCATCAATGGCAGAGCCTTCCCTGAGAAACTCCGGATTACTTACATAATCAAACGGCGTTTCTGTTCTGGATTTTATAACATTCGTTATTTTTTTGTGTGTACCTATCGGCACGGTGCTTTTTGTTACAATAATTCGATAGTCGTTGAGGTTTTCGGCGATATCGGCGGCGACTGAAAGGACGGCTGATATGTCGGCTGAGCCGTCCGGTGTCGAAGGCGTGCCGACACCGAGAAAGATAATAAGCGAGCTGTCCACTCCATATTTCAAATCAGTTGTAAAGTGCAATCGTCCGAGCTTATGATTGTGTTTGACCATTTCAGTCAGGCCCGGCTCGTAAATGGGGATTACTCCGTCTTTCAGGCCTGCAATTTTGTCGCCGTCTCTATCCACACATACGACATTGTTGCCGGTCTCCGCCAGGCAAGCTGCCGTTACCAATCCGACGTAACCAACTCCAACCACGCAAATCTTCATTTTATATCTCCTATTATTCAGCCATACAGGGCAGCCACACGGGGCTGCCCCTACTGTCCACTATCATCGAGCTCTATCATATTGAGGTCTATCTCGACGCTTGCCGCCTGGCCGAGCATATCTATCTGTAAAACCAAGCGCGCAGCGTTTTTCGTTTTGACCGGGCCTCCCAAACGCTCTTTTTTGCGTTTGGGGACCTCGATGACGATACCGTGCAAATCGGCTAACGGCCCTGCTATGACGCGGCAATGCTGCCCTGCTTTGATGTAGCTGTGCGGTGCCAGCGGAACACCGGCTTGAAGAGCTTGCTCGATTTGCAGTAGTTCGTCAAGTAGTCTCTGCTGGTCTTTGACTTCGATTATATTGGCTACACGATTTGTTCGCAACAGTTCGATTCGCTGGTTTTCATTGCCGCAAAAGAACAAATATCCGCTGAACAACGGCAGGAGCGAGCGTATCGTTCTTTGCCTTCGACGCCGAACCTTCCAGCACATTGGAAGAAAGTAGCTGATATCTTTGCGAATCAAATCCTGGGCCAGGGCTTTTTCGTTTCTGCTTCTGGTGTGAGCGACCCACCATAAGCCGGTAAAATCGCGGATGGATTTTACTTCAGGCCAGGTGATAGGTGGATTTTCGCTTGGTTTGAGCAACTTTATTTTCCCTGATATAATTCGTTAGAATTTTTCCCTTTTGTATCATATTATTACCTTATTATAGAGCTTCTAACGGATTACCAAAAGGGAAAAATTTCTAAGGAGGTCAAAAGAATTGACCATTTGGAATTGACTATTTTCGAATTTCGAATTAGGATTGACGGTTAGTTATTGAAAAATGGGAATTGGGAATCGAAAATTGATTAGTATTTTATTCACCTGCATCGGCAGACGGGTCTCCTTGCTGAACAGTTTTCGCCGGGCGGCGAGACAGCTGAAAATAAACGCCTCGTTCCTTGGTACGGATACGACCGCGCTAAGCTCCGCCCTGCAATTGTGCGACAGGGGTTTTCTGGTTAAGCCGACAACACACGCCGGTTATATCAAGCAACTGCTGACGATTGTCAAAGCCAACAAGGTAAAATTGCTTGTCCCTACCGTTGATTTGGACCTGAAACTTCTGGCCCGGAACAAGCCGAAATTTGCTGCGATGGGATGTTGTGTGCTTGTCTCGCCTCCGGAAGTGGTCGATATTTGCCAGGACAAGAGGAAAACGTATAGTTTTTTGGTCAAAAACGGTTTTGATACCCCCCTTACTATGAGTGTTCGAGCCGCACTTTCAGAAAAGAAGCTCAACTGGCCTTGCTTTCTGAAGCCCTGGGATGGCTCTGCCAGCAGAGGAAATGCCGCCGTGAGCAATCGCAAAGAACTGTTATTCTTTGCGAAAAGAATACCGAACTGTATCGTTCAGGAATTTATCAAAGGTATCGAACATACCTGCGACGTATATGTTGACTTGTGTTTGAAGGCCCGCTGTGTTGTGCCGAGAAAACGCATCGAGGTAAGGGCCGGCGAGGTGAGCAAGGGACAGGTGGTAAAACACGCGGCCATTTGCAGCGAAGCCGCAAGATTGGTTGAAACGCTCGGCGCCGGACCGGGCGTTATAAATTTACAATTGTTTCTGACCGGCGACGATAAGGTAAAATTCATCGAGATAAACCCGCGATTCGGAGGCGGCGTCCCACTGTCAATAAAAGCAGGCGCCAACTTTCCGAAATGGATACTTCAGGAGCTGCTCGGCAAAAAGGTGCGTATACGTTTCGACGGTTTCAAAGACAATTTAATTATGCTTCGCTACGACGGCGAAGTCTGGCTGGAAGATGCTAATGCGAGAAGGGCTGGGAAATGATATTTGATAATATAATTGGGCCGGAAAGACCGGTTACTTGGATATTGCGCTTTTGGCCTATATTGGCGGGTTCTTTTGCCGGTTCGTTGGGCGCTACCTGGCTGTGCAAAAAGATTGCCATAAAATTCGGGATCGTTGACAGGCCGGATGACCTGGTCAAAACACACAAAGAGCCCATAGCTTATCTCGGCGGTATCGGTATGCTCATCGGCTTGACAGTCGG
>JAUXAH010000534.1 GCA_030614945.1 Phycisphaerae bacterium | reverse complement strand
GGCGTAGTCCTGATGGTATCAGGATTTACAAAAATTTCAAGTGGATTCCCGCTTTCGCGGGAATGACAAAAGGAGACTGGCGTGGCAGATAGAGCTTTTTCAAATTCTTTGCCGGGAGCTAAAAGAATTTGCATTTTTTTTTGTTTTTTGCCGGAGGATAGATATTTTTCTTTGACAAAGCAAACGATTGAAGTAAGATTTTGATTATTACTTTTGCCAGCCCCGTAAGTTGGCCGGTGGTCTTACGGGGCAAGGACGGGCTTTTGCTGGGTTCCGGTTTTGCGACCCCGCACCAGTTGAGCTCAGGCTCACGCCTGATTGGTGCGGGGCGAAACAGGGTTCGTCAAGCATAAGGGCCGGCCCATTTTGGTTTGAAAAAATTTTGAACAGGCCCCGTTAGAAATCGAACGGAAGAAGGAAGATGATGCAAAAGAGAAGATTTCTAACGGGGCAGGGATGTTTTTTAATGGTCGGTTGCTGTTTGCATAGAATACGGATATGGTAGGCCTTTCACAAAGGAGGGTGACGTGGCGGTTCGGGAAGTCGAAAACATTTTCACCGATATACTTGACCGTGCAAAAGCACTTGACCCGGCCAATGCCCGCAAGTGGTTCGAGAAGCTAACAGCCTTACATTTGGACGGCGGTTCACTCGGTGTTGGCTGTCCCAATGAGGCAACCGCACAGTTTTTGTGTGATAATTGCAAAAGCAGCTTCACTCAGGCCGCTCAACAGGTAACCGGCCATCTTGTTACCGTAGATTTCAGTGTTGACCACGACGAAAAATCTCCGCGCCGGTCTCGGCGCTCCAGGCCTGGGCTTAAACTACATCCTGATTATACCTTTGATAATTTTGTAGTAGGGCCGAGCAACCGCCTTGCTCACGCAAGCTGTGTTGCGGTGAGTCAGTCGCCGGGCAATACTTACAATCCGCTTTTTCTTTACGGCAATTCCGGTCTGGGCAAGACACACCTTTTGCACGCCATTTGCTGCGAGGCCGGGCAAAAATTTGATGAGGCGGTAATTCAGTTGTTAAGCTGTGAAGATTTTGTCAACAGATTTATCAGGGCGATTGAGAAAGGAAATTTGGCCGGCTTTCAAAGCCAGTTTCGCACCGTCGATACGCTGGTAATCGACGACATTCAGTTCCTGCGCGAGCGCGAGCAAAGTCAGGAGGAATTCTTCCACACCTTTAATGCCCTTTACAACAACGGCAAACAAATCATCCTCAGCGCCGACAGCCCGCCGGGCAAGATTCCTTCGCTCGAGGAGCGTCTTATCAGCAGATTTAACTGGGGCCTGGTCGCCAGAATCGACCCTCCAGGCTACGAGACAAGAGTTGCAATCGTGCAAAAGAAGGCCCACCTTCGTGGCCTGAGTATATCCGATGAAATAGCCGAGTACATTGCCCGCAAAGTGCACGCAAATATCAGAGAGTTGGAGGGCGCTCTGACAACCATTTACGCTGTCGCCACGACTACCGGCGAGCCGATTACGCTTGAGTTGGCCCGGAAGGCCCTGGAAGGGCAAATCAAATCGGCGGCCAGATATATAAGTATTACCGATATTATCGAAGTGGTAACCAGCCATTTTGACGTTCGCCTCGCGGATTTGCAGAGTAAAAAACGCAGCCAGAGCATTACCGAGCCGCG
>JAUXAH010000196.1 GCA_030614945.1 Phycisphaerae bacterium | reverse complement strand
GTAACCGCTTTTGGGGCGGAGATATAAAATCCAGGGCTTGGGGGGAGTTGTGCGGTGGGGCGAAAAAGTCCTATAATTTTGTTGACTCATCCGGCTGGATTATATATAAGGTTCCTAATTGAATAAAAAGACGGTTGGAGTTTGGAGTGGTGAAAAAGCACATTTTGTGCGTCCTGCCAGGCTTTCGGCCGCAGCCACAACAAGCATTTATTTTCTGTGCCGAGTAGAGATTCGGCCGAAGAAAGGAGGATTCAAATGGGAAAGAAAAGAAATGTAAAAACTATGGCTGGTTTTAGCGGTATTCCTATTGGAATCGTGTGGGCTGTTGCGTGCGGCGCTGGCGAACGGCTCGAAGGCAGCTAAAACAGAAGAGAAACGGAAAGGAGATGTCGTGATGACTGCAAGAACAAGGACAAGCTGGATTAGCACAACGGTTATTCTGGTATTAGCGTTGGTGGCTGGTGCCCCTGTCACCGGTGCGGAAAAGCTTTCCTCGCCAGCCCCCGCGTCTCCCGACGCGAGTCGGGGTGGCGGGTCGGAGCGTGGGCAAGCGCGGGAAATCCTGGATAGCAGTGATGTGAAAGGCGGTCTGATTGTCCACATCGGCTGCGGCGATGGGAAGCTCACCGCCGCGTTGCGTTCAAACGACAGCTACACAGTCCACGGTCTGGATGCTGATGCGCGGAATGTTCAAAAGGCCCGCGAGTATATTCGGTCGCTGAATTTTTATGGTGAGATTTCAGTCGACCAGTTGAAAAGTAACCGCCTGCCGTACATCGATAATCTTGTTAATCTCATCGTGTCTGAGGATCTCGGCAAGGTTTCCATGGACGAAGTGATGCGGGTGCTGTGTCCCAAGGGGGTAGTATGTATCAAGAAGGGCGGTAGATGGACGAAGACGGTCAAGCCTCGTCCCGAAGAGATTGACGAATGGACTCATTACCTGTATGACGCCACCAACAACGCGGTGTCGCATGATCTGGTGGTGGGCCCCCTCGGCCATCTGCAGTGGGTCGGTAGCCCAAGATGGTCGCGGCATCACGACCGTATGGCAAGTATGAGTGCCCTGGTATCAGCCAATGGCCGTATCTTTTACATCTTTGACGAAGGCCCGACTGCTATCATCCAGTTGCTACAGAAGCGGTCTCTTATTGCGAGGGACGCGTTCAACGGCACTATTCTGTGGAAACGGTCGATTCCATCCTGGCATACTCATCTATGGCCTTTTAAGAGCGGACCAGCCCACCTGCCGCGTCGCCTGGTCGCCGTTGGGGACAGGGTTTATGTTACACTTGGTTTTCAGGCGCCGCTGACAGCACTTGACGCAGCAACGGGAAAGACCGTCCAGACGTATAAGGACACCGACACTACCGAGGAAGTTATCAGTTCTGATGGTGTGCTGCTCTTGTTGGTCAACGAGGCCCCAATGAACTACAATGAATACAGGCCTGCGACCAACAACATCGGTGAAGCTAAGAAACGTGTGGCCACTGAATGGCCGTGGGATGAAAGACCAAGACGAATCATGGCGATTAAGGCAGACACAGCCCAAGTTCTGTGGAGTAAACAGTACTGCGTGGTTCCACTGACATTGGCTGCCGACCAGCGGTACGTACTATTCCATGATGGCGAAAAGATCATGTGCCTGAATCGCAAGAATGGCGAGCGACTCTGGGCTTCACAGCCGGTTTCAAGACGCTCTTCTATTCCAACTAACTTTGGGCCGACATTGGTCGTGTACAAGGATGTCATCCTGTTCTCAGGCGGTGATAGGTCCATGTCGGCACTGTCGGCCAAAACCGGTAAGATTTTGTGGACGTCCGACCATCCCCGTTCCGGCCACAATTCTCCTGAAGACCTTCTTGTCGTTGGTGGGCTCGTGTGGTCGGGGGCAATAGCAGGCGGCAGAGATTCGGGTGTATTCACGGGACGAGATCTGTACACAGGCCGCATCAGAAACCAGTTTCCGCCCGACGTTGAGACCTATTGGTTCCATCACAGATGCTATCGGGCAAAGGCAACAGACCGGTGGCTCCTGCCGTCCAGAACCGGCATCGAATTCGTTGACTTCCAGAATAAGCACTGGACGACGCATCACTGGGTTCGAGGCGGCTGTCTGTACGGCATAATGCCCTGCAACGGCCTGGTCTATGCGCCGCCCCACTCCTGCGCCTGCTATATTGATGCCAAGCTGTACGGATTCAACGCCCTGGCACCTAAATCCAAGACCAGAAAGGTCCCGGGGAGAGTAACTGATGCTGACAGGCTCGAACGTGGACCTGCATACGGAAAGATTGCCTATCGAAAACCAAAAATCGAAAGTACAAATAATTGGCCGACTTATCGGCATGACGCGGAGCGCAGCGGCTTCACAAAGGCACAGATTCCCGTTGAGTTGGAACGCGCCTGGGAAACAGAACTGGGTGGCAAGCTCAGCAGTGTGGTGGTCGCTGGGAACAAGGTTTTCGTGGCGTCAGTAGATGCCCACACGGTATATGCCCTCGATACAAAGGATGGGAAAACTCTCTGGAGTTACACTGCTGGGGGAAAGGTTGACTCGCCGCCTACGATTCATCGGGGGCGAGTGTTGTTTGGCTCGGCCGACGGCTGGGTGTATTGTCTGCGTGCCGCCGACGGAGTACTGGCTTGGCGTTTCCGCGCCGCGCCCATAGATAAGCGGCTGATGGCCTTTGAGCAATTGGAATCCGTCTGGCCGGTTCACGGCAGCGTGCTTGTGCAGGATGGCACCGTCTACTGTGTCGCCGGAAGGTCGATGTTTCTCGATGGCGGGATGCGCCTATTGCGGCTTGACCCAGAAACAGGCCGCAAAATATCCGAGACCATTCTTGACGACCGCGACCCCAAAACGGGTGAGAATCTGCAAGTGCACGTCAAAGGCCTGAACATGCCCGCCGCCCTTGCGGATATTCTCTCAAGCGATGGCAAGTACGTTTACATGCGAACCCAGCGTTTTGACCTTAACGGCGTACGCCAGCATATTGCCCCAACGGAAGTTACGGACCAGTTGGGCGAGGGACGTCATCTGTTCTGTTCGACTGGTATGCTGGACGGCTCGTGGTTCCACCGCTCCTACTGGATATTCGGCAAGAGTATTGCTTCTGGGGCCGGCGGCTGGCCTCGTGCCGGCCGGGTCGCTCCAGCCGGACGGCTCCTTGTTCTTGATGATTCCAACGTCTATGGTTACGGACGTAAGCCGGAATACTACAAATGGACAACGCCGATGGAATACCACCTTTTTGCCAGTGCCAGAGAACCTGAACTCGTCAGAGCAAAAAAACAAGCAGCCAAACGCGCAGCGCGGCAAAAGAGACAGCAAAAGAAGAAAAAACGCTCAAGCCCCGCCACCAAGCCAGTCTATCATTGGTCGCGGGAAGCTCCGCTCTACGTCAGGGCGATGGTCCTGGCGGATAAAACCCTCTTTATCGCAGGCCCACCGGACATAATCGACGAAGAGCAGATATTCAAAAATCCAGGTGCTCTCGGTGTTGTCAAGAAGCTTCGCGAACAAACCGATGCCCTTGAAGGACAAAAGGGCGCTTTGCTGCACGTGGTTTCGGCCTCGGCCGGCAAGAAACTGGCCGAATACAGACTCGAAACTGTGCCGGTTTGGGATGGTATGGCCGCCGCCAATGGGCGGCTCTACCTTTCAATGCAGAACGGCCGGGTATTGTGTATGGCAGGGAAGTAGATACAAGTATGTCTGTTTGGTGATATGACGGGAGCATCAGAGATGTCTTAATGAGTAGTGTAGATAAGTGGGGTGTTCTTTTAGAAGTGGATTCCCGCCTGCGCTCAGAATGACCTTAAGTAGTTTTAAGTTTTGAGTGTTTAGTTTTTAGTTGAAGAGATTGCCACGCATCGCTCCGCGATGCTCGCAATGACCCAGCTTCGCATTAGCTACGCCGCGGCAGGCGGGGCCAGAAAACAGACGACGGAGGACAGAGGAGCGATTCAATTGACGAATTCCGATTGTCGATTTACTCCGTCAAACAGATGCCGGATCTTCGACTTCGCTTGCGCGGGAATAACGCCGCACCAAATTACGAGCGGAGCCATCCCCAAGCTGCGCTTGAGGCTGCCACCCAATCGAACAAGGAATATTGAATTGTGAAGTTGAGATTGCCGCGCTCGGCTGCGCCTCGCTCGCAATGACAAAGACGGACGACAGAGGACGGAGGACAGACGGCGGAGGGGACGGACGGCGGAGGACAGAGGGGCGATTCAATTGACGAATTCCGATTGTCGATTTACTCTGTCAAACAGACGCCGGATCTTCGACTTCGCTTGCGCGGGAATGACGCCGCACCAAATTACGAGCGGAGCCATCCCCAAGCTGCGCTTGAGGCTGCCACCCGGGCGTTACGGTTCCACACGATCAGCGTTAGGAGACAGGGCAACCACGTGGGGTTGCCCCTACTTGAGGCTGCCACCCGGGCAGATCTTCGATAGTGGTTAATTGGCAATTGGTGAATCAGTCTAACGGTGTGCAGTGCACTCCCTACGTAATCGGGGTTCTGTGGGATGGTTTGTGAAATTGAGCGAGGCGAATTAACAGAATCCCCAAATAAATTTGGGGGCTAAATGTTGGGGGGCAGATTTGCGTAAGCGCCTGTCTGAGCGTGAATTAGCCGATTTCTGAGCAGGTCCTATAATA
>JAUXAH010000611.1 GCA_030614945.1 Phycisphaerae bacterium | reverse complement strand
ACTAAGCAATTTTAACAAATGACTAAGCAAAAGTATGTAAATCATTGCCAAGTAGTAGGTAAGCCTATTGACAAATATTATTTCGGAGGATTATCATTCGGTACCAGGCCAAAAGAGCTATCGTTCCTGCCAGAGACGAGTGGGTTATGGAGAAAATCAGATTACTGATTGCTGATGACCACCCGACATTCTTGGAAGGACTAAGTCGGCTACTCCAAGATGAAGAAGACTTGGAGTGCATTGCCAAATCAACAGATAGCATAGAAGCCATCAAACTAGCCAAAGAACTGCGGCCAGACGTGGCCATAATTGACGTCAGCATGCCCAATATCAATGGCATTGAAGCTGCCAAGCAAATTAGAGCAGCTTGCCCCAGCACTGCTATCCTTATGGTCAGCGGTTTTGAATATCAGTCATATATAGTGGCTTCCCTTCAAGCAGGGGCAAGGGGATATATGTCAAAGAACGCCCCACTCAATGAAATAGTTAGTGCTATACGGCTGGTGCATAAAGGGGGCAGTGTACTTGACCTCAAAGCTGCTGACAAGATTGTGGGCTATCTAACCGCCCGCGGCAGTAGGGATAAGACGGATTTTGAGCAATTGCAAACTCGCGAGCTAGAGGTACTCAAACTAACTGCCAAAGGGATGAGCAACAAAGAGATTGCCAGGGAGCTTTTTATCAGCGAACGCACGGTTCAGACACATTTGGTCAACATTTTCAGAAAGCTTGGGGTTAATTCGCGCACTCAGGCTGTTCTTGACGCCCTAAAGAAAGGCTGGCTCACCCTCGATAACCTATCCTGAAGAGAAGAGGCGCAATGAAACTGATCGCTTTATATGCAATAGAGAAGTCACCATTACACGTAGGCCTCGTCTCTGGATTATATCGATGCCTCGATAGCAGCTATTACAATGATAAATTCTATTTAAGATAAGAGATACCTGTCTTCCTAGCTATCGCCGGCTTGGCTGCTATCCTGCTTGGCATGGAGTAGAGCTATGGGAAGGTTGAATAAAAAGACTGGTAAGAAGCTTAATACTGCTAACCACGATTCTCCAGACAGCTTCAATCTGCCCGAAGTCTCGGCGAGACGCTACCAAGAACTGTTCAACAATGCCAGCGATGCCATCTTTATCCGCGACCTGAAGGGCAACATCACTGAGGTCAATGAAGCAGCAGTAACTATCACTGGCTATACACATAATGAACTGACAGGAATGAACGTTTCTGAGTTTCTCACCGCTGAGAGTTTCAAGGCGACTATGAAAAAGCAGAAGGCTCTGCTCAAAGACGAAACTGCAACCCAGCGCTATGAACTGGAGATAATCAGGAAAGACGGAGTCAGGATGAA
>JAUXAH010000042.1 GCA_030614945.1 Phycisphaerae bacterium | reverse complement strand
GCTGCATCTTTGGTTAGATTTTTGCCGTGTGCGTCACTGGTATATTCGATGAGACGGCCCGGCAGTTGCCACGCTTTGGGTTGTGTTACGCTGATTAGTGTGCCGACCTCGGATAGTTTCTTGGCCAGTTTGGTCCGGGTGTCCCAATTGGTTACCGTCAATACAAGTATGCCGGTAGGGCACGGGTTATCGAAATACCTTTCGAGCAACTGACGGTTTTCAGAAATGAATTTGTCGGCGCCTTTTATAACGACAACTCTTCTTTCGGTCAGAAACGGTGCGGTCCGCAGTTCATCCAGCACCTCGGAGGCGCAGACTGCAGCGCCCTCGACGCTAAAGAGTCCGGTGGCTCTTTGCGAGGGCTCTAATAGCTTCTCAAGAAGCTCCCGGCACCGGGCGTTGAGCAGAGAATCTTCTTTGCCGGCGATTACATAAATCGGCCTGGGGGCTTTATTTGCATTAGGGTTACTCATCAGGGCTGTAACATAACGCGCCCCGCCGCTGCTTGTCAAATCCCGTCTAAAACAGTGAATACACAATTTGCTGTGGCTCTACCAGGCACCGGACAAACAGCCGTGACTCCAAAAGCGACCTGACTATATGGAAAAACCTTAAAGTATTGAAAAAAACTATCGAAAATGAAGTGGATGAGTAGTGTTAAAAATGGATGTATCGATGATTTCTTGTTGTTATATAGAAAAAGTTCCAGATGGCTTTCAGAGAAACTAACAAAATAACCAAACCTTGTAAATGGCAGCACCCCCAATAGAAATTAAGTCACAGGTCACAAAGACGCCGGCAAAAGCGGTTGAGCTTGTTCGTGACAGCACTTCCACTAAGAAGGCTATGCCGACATGTGAAAAATGCGGAAAGAAACATTGGCCCTTCCGCCTTTGTGCCGGTAAGAAAAAGAGCGGGACGGATGAAGCTAAAGAGAAGCCGGTTTCCAAAATTATTATAAAATCAATCCCGTCCCCTGATGAGAAATTTACGCCGACATGTGAAAAATGCGGAAAGAAACATTGGCCGTTAGACCCTTCCTGTATAGGTAAGAAGGGAGTCAGGGCCGAAGCCAAAGCAAAAGCCAGAGTTCAAGCCAGAGCTGAAGCTGAAAAGAAGATAAGAGCAAAAGCCGAGGCAAAAGCCAGAGCAAAAACTGAAAAAAAGGCAAAGGCAAAAGCAAAAGCTGAAGAAAAGGCAAGGACTGAAGCCGAGTTAAGAACAAAGGCTGAAGAAAAGACCAGGGCCGAAGCAGAGGCCAGAGCAGTAGCTGAAGAAAAAGCGAGGGTTGAAGCTGAGGTTAAGGCAAAAGCTGAAGAAAAGGCAAGGACTGAAGCTGAAGTCAAGGCAATAGCTGAAGAAAAGACAAGAATTGAAGCCGAGACCAGAGCAAAAGCTGAACAAAAGACAAGAGCTGAGGCCGAGTTAAAAGCAAAAGCTGAGGAAAAGGCAAGAGCTGAAGCCGAGGCCAGGGCAATGGCTGAAGAAAAGGCGAGAGTCGAAGCCGAGTTAAAGGCAAAAGCTGAGGGAAGAGCAAGAGTCGAAGCTGAGGCAAGAGCAAAAGCTGAACAAAAGGCGAGAGCTGAGGTCGAGTTAAAAGCAAAAGCTGAGGAAAAGGCAAGAGCTGAAGCCGAGGCCAGGGCAAAAGCTGAAGAAAAGGCAAGGGTCGAAGCCGAGTTAAAAGCAAAAGCTGAACAAAAAGCAAGAGCCGAAGCCGAGTTAAAAGCAAAAGCTGAAGAAAAGGCAAGGATTGAAGCCGAGTTAAGGGCAGTAGCTGAAGAAAAGGTAAGAGTCGAAGCCGAGTTAAAAGCAAAAGCTGAAGAAAAGGCCAGGACTGAAGCCGAGTTAAAAGCAAAAGCTGAGGAAAAGGCAAGGGCTGAAGCCGAAGCTAAAGTAGTAGCTGAAGAAAAAGCAAGGGTTGAAGCCGAGGTTAAGGCAATAGCTGAAGAAAAGGCAAGGACCGAAGCCGAGGCCAGAGCAATAGACGAAGAAAAAGCGAGGGGTGAAGCTGAGTTAAAAGCAAAAGCTGAAGAAAAAGCAAGGGCCGAAGCAGAGGCCAGAGCAGTAGCTGAAGAAAAAGTCAGAGCCGAAGCCGAGTTAAAAGCAAAAGCTGAAGAAAAGGTAAGAGTCGAAGCCGAGTTAAAAGCAGTAGCTGAAGAAAAAGCCAGGGCCGAAGCAGAGGCCAGAGCAAAAGCTGAAGAAAAGGTAAGGGCCGAAGCCGAAGCTAAAGCAATAGCTGAGGAGAAAGCCAGAGTCAGAGCCGAGTTAAAAGCCAAAGCTGAGGAAAAGGCCAGGGCTGAAGCCGAGTTAAAAGCCAAAGCTGAAGAAAAGGCGAGGGCCGAAGCCGAAGCTAAAGCAATAGCTGAGGAGAAAGCCAGAGTCAGAGCCGAGGCAAAAGCAGAAGCTGAGGAAAAGGCAAGAGTTGAGGCTGAGGCCAGGGCAAAAGCTGAACAAAAAGCAAGGGTCGAAGCCGAGTTAAAAGCAAAAGCTGAACAAAAGGCAGGAGCTGAAGTCGAAGCGAGAGCAAAAGCCAGAGCTGAAAAGAAGGCAAGGATAAGGGCTGAAAAAATTGCCAGAGCTGAAGCAAAAGTTAGAGCGAAAGCTGAAGCAAAAGCAAGGGTCGAAGCTGAGTTAAAAGCAAAAGCTGAAAAGAAAGCAAAGGCCGACGTTGCTGAGAAAGTCAGCGATGCTCTCAAAAGCCACGCAAAAGAAGAGCGCTTGCGGACAGCACCGGAAAGCCCGCCTGTTAGTAGTGTTGGCGTACTTTCAGCGATGTGTGCGAAAGATATTATGCAAAAAGATGTTGTCTGGGGCGCTTCGGATGATAGCGTACAGCAGGCTCTTACAAGGATGCAGCAGCACGATGTCGGCTATATGATGGTAGGCCGGAACGGAGTGTCGGAAGGTATTGTGTCAAGGTACGACCTGACAGGAGCAATCAGCCCTTATCTGCGACCTGTATTTGCGAGATGGCGCCGACCGTCGGATGACGCCACGCTTCAAATCAAGATCAAATGGGTAATGACCAGGCCGGTTCTCACTATAAGCCCTGAGACGCCGCTTCCGGCTATAATGCAAAATATGCGCCGGTTTAGCGTGCGATGTTTGCCTGTGATGAATCAGCGGGGCAAAGTGCAGGGCTTAGTAACGGCATTTGACATCTTCAAAGCATTACTGAAACTAAAGAGCAGTCCAGACATCTCTACCGCACTCAAAGCGCTTCAGCGGCTCCCTTCGTCTAATGTGGTCTCTGCTGCCTCGGTGATGCACCGCGAGTATATCACCCCAGCCGTTCCCACCCCGTCGTCGTTCTGACCGCAGCGTCTCACCCGACCTTTGTACTCGCCTATCTTCGTTTCTTTTTTTTGCGTTTAGGTTTTGAACCGGATTTCGGCCTGGCTTTCGGTTTCTGTTTAGGTTTTGGTTTAGTTTTTCGTTTCGGCTTAACTTTCGGCTTAACTTCTGGCTTCGGTTCCGATTCAGATTTCGGCTTCTGATTAATGCTGTTTTTTTCTTTTGAGGCGTTTACATCTTCAGGACTTATCTTTTCGGCGGCGACGAGTTTGTCACCGGCTTTGAGCTTGATTAAGCGAACGCCCTGCGTGTTTCTGCCTATCGAGCGGATTTTTTCCAGACCGGTACGAATAATTATCCCGTTGGCGGTTATCATCATCAGGTCGTCCTTGCTCTGGATGGCCTTGAGCGCAACCACCTTGCCGTTTCGGGCGGTTGTTTTTATGTTTATCAGGCCCACCCCGCCTCGGTTCTGCGCCCGGTAATTTTCAAGGCTCGTTCGTTTGCCGTACCCTTTTTCACAGACCGTAAGCAGCGACGCTTTTTCCTCGGCGACTACCATATCGACCACAGTGTCTTTGGGACGCAGTTTAATCCCTCTAACGCCTCGTGAAACCCGGCCCATCGAGCGAGCTTGCTTTTCGTCGAAGCGTATCGTCATACCATCCTGCGTCCCTAATACAATATGGTCCCGGCCCGTTGTCAATGCAACGCCAATCAAATCATCATTAGGGTCGAGCTTGATTGCAATGACACCGCTTGGTCTGGGGTTGCTGTAGGCCGAGAGTCTGGTCTTTTTTACGATTCCATTCTTTGTAGCCATAACAAGCTGACGTACGCCCTGTTCGTCGGCATCCTCATCAAAGTCGCGCACGTTGATTATGGATGCCATTTTTTGGTCGCCCAGCTTCAGCAGGTTCACGATGTTCCTGCCCTTGCTTTGCCTTGACATACTCGGGACGTCATAGACCTTCAGCCAGTAGCATTTGCCGCGGTTGGTAAATATAAGCAGATAATCGTGCGTGGAGGCGGTGAAGAGATGTTCTATGAAATCGCCCTCTTTTGTATCTGAGCCGATAATGCCTTTGCCGCCCCTGGCCTGCTTGCGATATGTGTCCAGCGGCATTCGCTTTACGTATCCGCTGTGACTTACAGTAACGATAACCTCCTCCTCGGCTATCAAATCCTCGATGTCGAGCTGTTCAATCTTGTGGGTAATTTTTGTCCGCCTTTTGTCGCCGTACTTTTCCTTTATTTCGTAGATGTCTTCGCGAATGATATCCAGCAGCGCCTCCTCGTTGGCCAGTATTACTTCGTAGCCCTCTATCTGCTCGGTAAGGTCGGCGTATTCCTGGGCGAGCTTTTTCATCTCCAGGCCCGTCAGTCTTTGCAGCTGCATTGCTAAAATCGCATCGGCCTGGGGGCCTGTCAGAAATTGGTCGGATTTACTTTTTTTCCTGACGAAGGCCTTGGGTAGGATTTCCCTTAATGTTGCTGACTCGGCCAGTCGCAGCGGCTTCTTCATCAAATTCAACTTTGCTGTTGGCGCATCGGGAGATTTTTTTATCAGCTTAATGATGTCGTCGATGTCACTGACCGCCAGGATAAGCCCTTCCAGAATATGGGCCCTGTTTCGGCATCTTTTTAACAGGAACCTGGTTCGCCGGCGAACGACGGTCTTGCGATGCTCAGTGAAGCAGCCAAGCATCTGCTTGATGTTCAGCGTTTCAGGTCTCTTATTAACCAGCGCGATATTGGCAATGGCAAACGTGCTTTGCAGAGGCGTGTAACGGTACAGCTTGTTCAATACGATTTCGCTGTCGGCGTCTTTTTTCAGGTCCACGACAATCCGTAAGCCGTGTCGGTCCGATTCGTCCCGAATGTCGGCGATTTCGGCAATCTGGCCTTTTTGGACACAATCCGCGATTTTCGAGACAATCGTTGTCTTGACAACCATATACGGTATTTCGGTTATTACAATTCTTGTTTTGCCCTTTTTGGTTGCTTCGATATCTATTTTGCCTCGGACCGTCAAATGGCCCCTGCCGGTGGTGTAAGCATCCATAATCCCTTTTTTGCCGCAGATGATTCCCCCTGTCGGAAAGTCCGGGCCCGGCAGCCGCTTGATAATATCCTTGAACCCGCACTTCGCATCTTCTATCACAAGCAGCAGGGCGTCACAGACCTCGGCAATATTGTGAGGCGGAATGTTGGTCGCCATACCAACCGCAATGCCCGTAGAGCCGTTGACCAGAAGGTTCGGAAACTTACCCGGCAAAACCGTTGGTTCGGTGCGGGTCTCGTCATAGTTCGGCACAAAATCAACGGTGTCGTGGTTAATATCTTCGAGTATTTCCATAGCCGGCGAAGCCATTCTCGCTTCGGTATATCGCATAGCAGCCGGCGGGTCCGCGTCGATACTGCCGAAATTACCCTGAGGGTCAATCAGCGGATAACGCATATTCCAATCCTGGCCCAGACGTACCAGCGTTCCGTACGTTGCCTGGTCGCCGTGCGGGTGGTAGTTGCCGCCGGTATCGCCCACGATTTTGGCGCACTTGCGGTGTCTGCTTCGCGGGCCCAGATTCAAATCATTCATCGCAACCAGTATTCGTCTCTGCGATGGTTTCAGCCCGTCGCGGACGTCCGGCAGGGCACGCGAAACAATCACGCTCATCGCATAGTTAAGGTATGAAATCTTCAGCTCATCGAGGATAGGCATATCCTCGATATGTTCTTGTGGCTTCTTAACTTCCTTCATAAGTTTTCTCTTTGTCTTTCGCCGCAGAGATTTAATATTGCCATTCCTGCGAAAGCAGGAATCCATCTTTTTTCTTTTATCCTCACTTTTTCTCTGCGTCCTCTGCGTTCTCGGCGGTTAATCTTTTTTCGATGGCAAATAGATTACCCGCAATCAGTTGAAAAGTCAAGAAACAGGGATGATTTTGAACTTTTTTTAACCGCGGGAAAATAATCAATAGCCAAGCAAGTTCTACTTTCATACACAAACCACAGGTTTTCAGTCCACCAGTTTCCGCTCGATGTCTTCCAGCGATTTACCCTTGGTTTCCGGCAGCTTCGTAAAGATGACCAAGAAGCCAAGCACACAGATTGCCCCATACAACCAAAAGGCACCATGTGCGCCCAGGGACCGGTTCAAAAACGGAAACGTAAACGTCAAGGCAGTGCAGCCCAACCACAGCGAAAAGACCGCGATGGACATGGCGGCACCGCGAATGCGATTCGGGAAGATCTCCGAGATGACGACCCAGGTAATCGGGGCCAATGACATGGCATAGCATGCAATGGCCGAGACCACAAGAATAAGCATGTGAATACCGGTACTCTGCATGAAGTACCCCGTCCCCAGCACAGCGTAAATGTCTGCCAGTCCCCCGGCACCGATGAGCATAAGGATGCGCCGGCCACTCGTACACCGCCGCAGCCGCTGAGAATCAACACCATCACAGCCAATACGCTCGTAACTAACGACCTCATCTTGATTCACCTCCACATTCTGAATTGGTTTTTTCACCGCCGAATTCGCAGAGCCCGCAGAGATGATATGGTGATTGGTAACTGGTAATTATTTAACCAATTTCCCAATTAACCAATTTACTAATTCACTAATTAACTAATCGACTAATCGACTAATCAACTAATTTCCTCCGCGTTCTCTGCGGTTAACCCCGCCCCTTCGAGGGGCGGGGTTAATCCGTGGTGCTTGAGCCGCCGTAGATAAACCGCATCCGTCCAATGTTGGGGATAACAGCAAATCGAGATTTGGCAAACGGTCTAAAACCGCTGGGCCAATAGACGAACAAAGCTTTGCCTACCAGGTAGTCACGCGGGACAATGCCGGCTCGGTAGGGGGACAGGTAAATGTTTAGCCTACCTTTCTCTTTCCTTACAAAGTACACATTCAAATTGTCGGTTATCACCCATGCACTGCCCTCCTGTTTAGCCGAGACGGTGATATGCTGCGAAAGTGAGGTCTGGTTTTCTTCAAATTCTTGCCGCAGCTCTTCTGAGATGATATGATTGTCTAAATCACCTTCGAACTCCAACTCAACGCTGAACAGAAACGGCGGCAGACCCTTATTTGCTAACCCCTGTCCGGTCCACCATCTGCCGTCCTCACTGTTCGGACTATTGTCGCCAAGTACGAAAAACTCATCATCTTCAAGCTTGAAAGCATTGCCCTGTGTTGCTCTGCCCTGTTCGCGACTGTTGGGAGACCTTTTTGCAGTGTAGTGAATGTCCCTCAAGATGGCAATGTGGGACAGTGTCAGTTTGCCGGAGCCGAAAATTCTAACCTGCGGCTCGATATCTGTTATTCTCTGGCCGGCGTCTTCGGCAGCACGCCCCAGATCGTAAACTAATTTGTCGCCCCCAAATTCAAAAATCAATTGATGGTCAACATTGGCAAATTTAACCAGAGTGGCTTTGTTTATAGCCGGCGATTCAATTGACTTACGATTTAATTCTGTTTCTTTCCCATCCTTGTCAACCTTTTCAATGACCATCTCGCCGGTCAAATCGACCCACGCTCTGTAACGGGTTTGATATTTGCTCAGCTCTACTCCGACACGTCCTTCCGCTTTTATTGAACGGGCGTAGAAACGCACCATCAGGTCACTGCAATACGGCTGTTGCCTGTATTTTTTAACATCGCCATAGGCATACGTGGCCCTGAAATTATTGCCGATTGAGGTGTCATAAATCAATGAATGGATTTGGTCGGCGCCGCTGTCCAGGCGAAATAGGGTTGGGTCATTTTTGTCATTGAGTATCCATTTTGAATCCGCGACGTTTTTGAATGGCTGCTGCCAGATATGGCCGTTAAACAACCTTTCTTGTGGTTGAACCGGCTGATAGTCGTTATTATACACCGGCATCCAGAGCTCCTTCTGGACCTTGGGGGGTTTTCGGCTGATTTGGCCGTCAATGTAAACGTCACCATCGATTATTTCAACTGTGTCACCCGGCAGGCCGACTAATCGTTTGATGTAATTTATTGAGGGCTCGAGTGGATTTTTGAAAACTATTACGTCCCATTGTTTTGGCTCGAAGAATTGATAGATGCACTTCAGGACCAATATCCGGTCCCCGTTTGCTACCGGCATTGCTCTGCGCCTCGGCTGGTAATAGCCGCAATTTGGACAGCGAGAAACAGGTGGAGTTCGCGACCCGCGCGGGACGGTATCTTGGCGCGGGCTGTAGTTATGGTCGTATTTATATCCGCATTGCCGGCAGCACAGGCGAAAGTGTGCTCCTTTGAGCGTGTCGGCCATACTGCCCGTAGGTATGCGGAATGCTTCCATTACGAATGCACGGAAAACAAAGGCCAACACAAAAGCGGTTATCAACCATTCAAACGTATTTGCAATTTCAGCCGCTCTATTTTTTCGAGCGCCTTTCCTGGAGCTGGTTTTTTCGGTCTCACTTAGAGACATAAATGCCATTCCTGCCGCAAACTGAGCTTTATATTCGTTATTTCAAAGCAGTTTAACCGGGGCATTACAAACGGCTATTTACACTGCGAGAGTGTTTGGGTCATACTTTACACACTCACCATAAATCGGCCGACCAAATATAGAGCCACCAATTATGCCGACAAGTCCTCTGCCGGTCAACAAACTATTTGTTCTCGAAATTATTTTACAAATAATCGTCGGCTCCGCAGCCGCCTGCCAAAAACCACAAATCGGCACTCTTAAAACCTCACAAAAAGCGCAAAGGCGGGCCTTTTGGGTTCTCCGCGGGAGGCGAACCCTTTAATATGATACAAAGAGCGAAATTCTCCAACGCATCCGCAGGATTAAACAAGGGTGGTTTTTATGTAACATCTTGCAAACAAAGAGCTTACGCCTAATTGTTTTGCTCAAAGCGATGGCTCATCCTGCTTTGTTCCCCCCGCCTTTGTTGATGAGTTTAGGTGTTTCGCAGGGGCCTAAAATAGCCGCTGCGGCGCAAGGGGGCTCAGGTTTTTGTTTGCTCTTGACCCAGGGCAAATTTTTTTTTAGAAGCTGAAAAATTTTATTTGAAAATTGCTTGCGACATAGAAGTCTTTGCTGTATAGTAATTTGCAGTATTTTGGAGTTTCCATTTTGCCGCTTGGTTTTGCGATAAATTAGAGAATCAGATTTTGCAAATTACGCAGAACCGGCTCCAAAAACCGTTACTCATCGATTCGTAGCGTTGCAGAGGTGTGTGATGAGTTGTTGGATAAAAGAGGTTAATTTGTTAGAGGCCCCACATTTTTGCAAAAAGTCGGGTTTTCATTTTGCGGCTTTGGGCAAAATGGGACACTCGCAAAATGGGAGCTCGGACAGCAGCGCACTTTTGCTAAACAGAATCCAGTTTCTCCGGCAGTTTGTCGGATTCCTTCTTGAAATGAGGTAGCCTATGTCAACAGTTACAAAGAAAGAACTTATCGACCGGATTGCAGAACGTACCCAGGCAAAAAGAGTCTCGGTCAAGCGTATAATTCAGGCCTTTCTTGACGAGATAACGGCGGAATTGTGCAAAAATAATCGTTTGGAATTCCGCGATTTCGGAGTCTTCGAGACCAGGACAAGAGTAGCGAGAATTGCGCAGAATCCAAAAACTCTTGAGCGCGTTGAGGTCCCTGCGAAGAGAACCGTTAAGTTTAAAATGGGCCGACTAATGAGAGAGAATCTTTGTGTCCCTGCCGCTGAATCGGCTGAAGCGAAATAATTGTTGGGGCCCCATCTCGAATAAGAAACTGCAGTCCACAACAGAAGCCGGCAGAGTTCCAGTTGTGAGCCGTCGGATATAGCAGACTGCGGGGTGGGGAAAAAATAGTTTGTTTGGGAAAAGTTGTTCAAAAGGAGCGTTTTATGTCAGAGGGAAAAGTTAAGTGGTTCAACCCAAGGAAGGGATATGGATTTATCGCTACCGACGACGGCCGCGATATCTTCGTCCACTACGCAAGTATTTCAGGTGAAGGATACAGAACTCTTGCCGAAGGCGATCCGGTTACTTTCGACATCGTCGAGGGCGAAAAGGGGCTAAGGGCCGAGAATGTAGTTCATAAATCACCCGCGGAAAGCAAAGAAGAAGCGTAAAGTTACTTTCTTATTTTGGGCCAGAGGGGAGGTTATAAACAAATCTTGTTTTTATCATTCCCTGATTGCCTTAGGTTCCAATTTTGCGATCTTTTTGCAGGGACTCCAAAGTCGACGTGTGGGCTTTGGGAACCCACAAAATGGCGCCCCCTGATTTAATGCTTAAGAAGCGGCGGCAGCAGAGCCCGGCAATTTGCCGGGTCGAGATATGATATATGATGGCTGACGAGTTCAAATCCGGCCTGGACTGTAATGTGCTTGTCCTCAACAAGCATTATATGGCTATCCGTATAGTGGGAGCCAGACGGGCTTTTTCTTTGCTCTTTCGCGACCTTGCCGAGGTCGTCTCCTTCGAGCAGGGCGAATATTCCAACTATAACTTCCAGAGCTGGTGTGAGATAAGCCAGTTCAGGCGCAATTTCGAGCCGGACGGACACGATTGGGTCTCCACGGTCAATTTTTATATTGCGGTGCCGCGGATTATTCGGCTGTTATTTTACGACCGTTTGCCTCGAAACGAGGTGAAATTTAATCGGCGAAACATCTTCGCTCGAGATAAAAGCAGATGTCAGTATTGCGGCAAACGACAGCGAACCAGCGAGTTGTCGCTTGACCACGTTGTCCCTAAGAGTATGGGAGGCAAATCAGTTTGGGATAATATAGTTTGTGCCTGCGCAAAATGCAACGTGAAAAAAGGTGGCCGAACCCCTCGCCAGGCCGGAATGACGCTTATCCAGAAGCCCGTCAAGCCAAAGCACAATCCGCTCGTTCATATTCACTTGGGCCATCAGCGTTACCGCACTTGGAAGCAGTTCCTCGACCATGCTTACTGGTCCGT
>JAUXAH010000365.1 GCA_030614945.1 Phycisphaerae bacterium | reverse complement strand
GCCATAACGATAAACAGCACAACAAGCAGTGCCGCCCCCCGCCTCTTGATTTTGTTTCTTCTATCGTTCATAGTTTAATCATCATCACTTACAATATTGCCGTCGCCGTCGAGCAGATTTCCCGCCCAGCCCCGAAGTGCAGCGCTTATCTGATACTGGCGAACAACACCATTTTCAACAAGGTCAAAGGAAATACTCACAAATTTTCTTTTCGTCGGCGGCAGTGCCGGCTCGTCAAATCGAAACTGCACATTGCCACACCGAGGAATCAGTACCACCGGCTCAGGGTCACTGTTAAACTCACAAAGCTGCATATCACCACCCGCCAATATCACTTTTGTAATGGCCACCAGCTCCCCAATAAGATCAAGTTCCCCGTTCCCGTCCCGGTCCAGCCAAAGCACTATTTCACTCTCCGAAGCTGCATATACAAGTTTACTGTATCTTATTAGCTCTGATATTCTCAGCGTGGCGTAACGCACTTGCGCCTGCTTCTGGCTCGTATCGTCGCTTGTCTCATTTGCCGTCCCCAGCGCGTAAGCTAACGCAGCCACCGCTGCCAATATTATGCCTGTAACAATCAGGGCAATCAGCAGCTCAGCCAGCGTAAAACCATTCTCGTATCTCGTATCTCGCATCTCGTATCTCGCTTTAATGCTCAATTACCTATAAGCCGATTTATAATCGCAATCTGTTTACCGCTGTAATATACTCGCACCGTAGCGCGAATGAATTTTGGCTCTCCCGCCTCGCTTTCCTGAGGCACACGAACATATTCACCGCTTACATCTCTGCTGAAGTTTGCGTACATAGGGTCGGTGAATTCTGCTCCTGTATAAAAATCACTAATGATATGCCCCTGTGACTCAGTGTATGTGCCATACTTGTTCATTATATCGTCGAATTCTGTACTAATAATCTCCTCCATCAAATCGCCTGCTAACTTGGCGCCTAAAGTCCTGCGCATACCTTCGGCCCGAACCGCCGCACCGCTCGTAAACGGCAGCAGCACCCCGGCTGCAGCGATACCCAGCACGACGGTTGCCACCATCGCCTCAGCTAAGGAAAACCCCTTATGTTTAGTTCGTAGTTCGTAGTTCATAGCGAAATAATCATTAATCAATTAAAGCAAAACGGCTGACCCGCGCCGGCAATTGCCTCAGCACGGTCAGCCAATTTATCAATCCTGCGGCTTCCACACCGTTACCAGTGGCCTGCCGTTCTTCGGTTGATTACGCAACCGCTCATTGACTTTTCACAGAGCCGCATAGCCGGCATCATTATCGGCTTGAAACAAACCACTCGCCGTATCAAACCTCCAGCCGGCCTTGTTGGCGCCTGCCGGTTCGCCGTCAAAGCGAACTGTGTTAAGGTCATTAAAAGGATTCGTAGGAATCTTCTTAACATACGGACCATACTGTCCGGCCTTTGTTGTCATAGCGGCTTCGAAACTCTCGAATGAGTCCGCAGGAGGAAGAGAATCTCCGTGCTGGACACGGTACAAATCGAGCTGAGCACGCATTAGTTCAAGTCCGTCAATCAGCTTTGAAACCTTTTCTTCGGTGCTCGCCTCACCAAACTGCGGAACAATTGTCCTCGAAATTATGCCCAATATAACCGCCATAACCAGGACCCCAACATACGAAAAGCGAACTTTACCGTTCATAGGACTCCCCCCCTAAGCTTCAAAAAGGCTGACCAGCTTTCAGCTATCGCTTAAATCTGGTCAGCCCATTTTGTTTTCCTTAGTAATTAATCACCACCCATGGCCTGCCGTTTTTATAATCCCGGCAAAGATTGTCACATTTAATACGCACTATGCGGCTCACTGGTAACCGGATTAACTTCAGCATCATCGGCCTGGAAGGCACCGGTGATCGTATTAAATCTCCAGTGATGAGTGTCAGCACCCGCAACAGCACCATCAATGCGAACTAAATTAAGAGCAGGATCAGCCGTACTAAAGGGATTCACGGGAATTTTTTGCATATAAGGTCCTTTCGCTCCAAGCGTACCTACAGCCACGACAGCACCATTAATGTCAGTGCAACCTTCCAAAGCTTCCTGAAAGGTGGCTGTGCCAGCACCGGGCAACGCATCACCGAGGTGCTGAATCTTGTAAAGCTCAATCTGCGAGCGCATGGCCTGAAGGTCACTGACCAAAGCCGCTTCCCTCGCTTCAGTACTTGCGCTGGTAAACTGAGGAATCACGATGGCAGCAAGAATACCCAGGATGACCACCACAATCAGAATTTCCACCAATGTAAAACCTTTTTTAGCTTTCATTTTTTTACCCTCTTTTCTTTGTTAAAGTTACGCTTCTTTTTCTCTTTTTCATCTTCTAAAATTGTAAACACCATATCATCTAAATTGTAAACACAGCCGCAAGAAAACCAAGTACACCCATCACAATCAAGATCTCAATCAATGAAAAGCCTCTTTTCGTTCTCATCTTTCTCCCCCCTCCTCCTAAGGGAAATTGCACACATCTGACGCAAAAGTGTTACAGTTCAATCTATCGACCTTATCAAAACAGGACTTAACTGTACCTTTACTTTTCTGTGAGCTGTAAATCCCCTCTACAAAGAAACTTA
>JAUXAH010000017.1 GCA_030614945.1 Phycisphaerae bacterium | reverse complement strand
ATCAAAAAGGGCAGAAATATATGTGGTCAACGGCGAAATAACGCCATAGCTCGGGGGGTCATTAACATCGCCGCTGCGCACCGTTATTTCCTTGCCGAGGAAATCAATGGTTTCAAAATACCAGCTATTTGCATCGGCTATTAATTCATCTCCGTCATTGGCATCGTCTATCGCCCCCTGAATAGTTGGATAGATAACAAGTGTTGTCGTATTCAGGACCCTCCCTGGTTTTACCATGTTCACAGCAGTGAAAAGGTTCAGTCGCCCTTCAGAAGCGCAAAGTCCGGGTAGAGTTTTATCGACAGACCGCAGGATAAGCTGCTTTATCTGGGTATGTGTGAAATTAGGGTTGACCGACCACATCAATGCAGCGGCGCCGGCTACGTGAGGAGCAGCCGCCGATGTACCACTTATGCTTCGTCCTTGGGCGACTGGCACGTCGTCGCCCTCTAAAACGTCATAATCCGTAGAGTAGTCGCGATCAGCCATGGCGTCCGTCTCGTTCGTCGGAAAAGTGCTGAGGATAAACATGCCCGGAGCGCCTAAGTCAACGTCATAACCATAATTGGACGCGCTGTCGGAGCTCCAGTACGCTCTATTGTCATTGTGGTCTGTCGCCATTACAGACATGACGTTATCCAGCCCATAGTAACCGCCGTAGGCTGCAGGATACGCAGCCCCGTAATAACCGTCATTACCTGCACCAGCCACGAAAAGTATCCCGGCATCACCGGCGTCTGCAATAACGTCATAAAGCGATTGAGAATACATGTAATCGTAAGTCCCCCACGAGGCATTTATAACATCGGCGCCCATAGCAATAGCATAGTCAATAGCAGCAATCGCATCATTTACCGAACCCTCGCCGTTGGGGTCCAGAATCCTCAGCGCCATTAATCTAACGGTCCAGCACACGCCGGCAATACCCTCATTGTTATTGCCCACCGCGCCGATAATTCCCGCTGCAACAGTGCCGTGATAATGCTCATCCATGGGGTCACTGTCATTATCCACAAAATCATAGCCATAAATATCATCCACATAGCCGTTGTCGTCATCATCGACATTGTTGAAATCGTTCGGCTCCACTGGCCCGGGGTGATTAACCTCTCCGGGATTTATCCACATATTGGCTGCAAGATCGGGATGATTATAATCAATGCCTGAGTCAAGAACTGCTACGATGATATTGGGGTCACCGGTATGGACATCCCAGGCCTCCGGTGCATCAATGTCGGCATCGGGAAGTCCACCAGTCTGGCCGGTGTTGTCCAACGCCCACTGCTCATCAAATCTCGGGTCATTAGGAAAAGTCTGAAACGCCCTGATTTTGTAGTTTGGCTCAGCGTATAAAACGTAAACCGACCGGTTGAATTGGAAAATCGCATCCTGAACCGTTATCCCCTCAGGTAGTTTTACCAGAGCCAGGCCCGGAACAATCCGCTCATATTCCTTATCCACAATAGCGCCGTCAATGACAAGATTTGAAAGCATATTCTTCATTGCACGACTTGACAGCGGACCAATTGTCGCCTCGGCACCCGGGTCTGCAAAACGCACAATCAATTCGCCCTGCTTATAGGGTAAATCGGTTGCTCCCGCCAGACCCGCTTGCGAGCATAACAGAATTATTGCGCTAATAAGAACTCGACGCTTCATTTTATTGCTCCTTAAAAATTGAGCGTTTATATACATACACTAAACCGTCATTTGTAATCGGCAAAAAACCCCATTTTTGGCCTCCTGGGGGGATGGCTAAACGACAATAGCAATTATAATACCATATTGTACATTCTGCTTCGAAGAATGTCAAGATATTAATGCCCCAACGGGCCAAAGCGTTACAAATAAAATTTCGCAAAAATACAGGAAAAATTGCAAAAAAGGCGTACAGCATAGTCAAATGCGGCTATCGTTCAGCGTTATTTAAGTCCGAGAACATCGGCCATTGAATACAAGGCCGGTTTTTTGCCGATGAGCCATTGGGCTGCCCTTAATGCTCCTCGTGCGAAAGTGTCTCTGCTGTGGGCGGTGTGATTAAGCGTCAGCTTCTCGCCGAGCGTGCCAAAGATTACCGAATGGATACCGGTGATATCGCCGGCCCGAATGGCGTGTATGCCGATAGCGCCTTTTTGCCTGAGCGCGTCTTTTCCGCTTCTGCCACAGACCAGAGAATCTGGAAATTTCCTGCCGGTTGCTTTGCAGATATTTTCAGCCAGTGTCAGAGCGCTGCCGCTTGGAGCGTCTTTTTTGAAGCGGTGATGCTGCTCGATTATCTCTATGTCATAGTCATCGCCGAGCATCGATGCGACTTTGCCGACCAGCGCAAATAAAACGTTCATTCCCACGCTCATATTAGTCGCATATATAGCGGGAATTTTCTCGGAAGCGATTTTTATTTTCCCCAGTTGCCCCGGCGTCAGGCCGGTAGTGCCCAGTACCAGAGCAGCGCCGTTTTCTGCGCAGTAGTCAATGGTCTTATCCGCCGCTGCAGGTTGTGAGAAGTCAATCACCACATCGGCATTTGGCGGATAAATCCCGCCCCTCCGAGGGGCGGGATAAACGCTGTCGAGCTTAACGCTAATCGGCCCTGCTGCAGCTACAAGCCCCGCCCCTGCGGCAGGGGCGAGGGCAAGCCCGGCATCCTTGCCGATATCGGGATGGTCCTGTCTTTCGATTGCCGCAATAATATCGAATTGGCCGGCCTCCATAGCCAACGCAATAATACGCCTGCCCATCCGACCGGCGGCGCCGGAAACTATCAGTTTAGATTTCATTTTGTCTCCTTCAAGTTCCCACTACAAATAAGCTAATAAAAATATAACCGCCACAATACACATTTACAAGAAGGATTATTGGCTTGATTACTTTGTCTGGGGGATGGTAGAATGCCGACCAAAATAATCAAACAAAAGAAAGGGTACTTTATGGACAAGAAAACCATTCGCCCCGCCTCTCGGAGGGGCGGGGTTCGTACCGGCATTATCGGCGCCGGTTTTGCCGCGACATTCCATTTTGAATGCCTCAAGAGAGTCCACAGCACCAACATAGAAATCGAGGGCGTATTCGCCATCGACACCGAGCAGGCAGCAGAATACGCCAGGAAACGCGGGATTCGCGCCTTCGGCAGTCTGGAAGAAGTGCTCGACAAAGTAGACGTCATCCACGTCTGCACCCCGCCGGTCGTTCACGAATCGATAGCGATTGCGGCCCTGGAGCGGGACAAGTTCGCCATCGTTGAAAAGCCGCTTACGGGCTACTTCGGCGACGGCTCGAAAGATTTCAACGGCGACCGCTTCCCCAAGCAAGATGCACTCGATAATGCCCTGGCGAGCATCGAGCGGATGCTTGAAGCCGAAGAGAAGAGCCAGGCCAGGATTCTTTACGCCGAGAACTGGGTCTACGCACCCTCGATTCAGAAGGAGCGGGAAATCATAGAGAAGACGGGCGCACAGATACTCTGGATACACGGCGAAGAGGCGCACTCGGGCTCGCACGCGACAACGTACGGTTTCTGGAAGTTCTCCGGCGGCGGCTCGGCTATCGGCAAGGGCTGCCATCCACTGACGGCGGCGCTTTATCTCAAGCGTGTGGAAGGGCTCGCCCGAAACGGTAAACCGATTCAGCCAAAGGCGGTCTCCTGCCGCACGCACGCCCTGACCCGGCTGAAGAGCTTCAAGGACGAGGGCCATCTTCGCGCGGACTACCACGACATCGAGGACTTCTCCATAATGCATATTGTCTTCGATGACGGCACGATTGCGGACATATTCGCTTCCGAAATTGTTCTGGGCGGCGTCCACAACTGGCTCGAGGTCGCAGCGAACAACCATCGCACCATTTGCAACATCAATCCGAGCACGGCAATGCAGACGTATAACCCGGTGGATAAGAATTTTCAGGATATCTACGTAGTGGAAAAAATCGGCACGAAACAGGGCTGGTCGGCGCCGTCGCCGGACGAGGACTGGTTCACGGGCTATCCCCAGGAGTTCGAGGCGTTCTACCGGAGCGTGGCGTATGGGGAACCGGTGGAAAGCGACAGCCGACTCGCCGCGGACTGCATCTCGACCATCTATAGTGCATACGTTTCAGCCGAAAAAGCGGGGGCCGAAGTCCCTATTAAAACCTTTTGAACCCCGCCCCTCCGAGGGGCTGGGTGAACCCGCTACTCGATGCTTGATTTTTCATTCTCAACGAGTATCGAGTATCCGGTATCAAGCATCGAGAATCAGGAGTAGCTATGACGTTTCTTGGTCTGCATTACGCGATCTGGATTGTACTGGGATTGTACTTTGTCGGAATGCTCCTGATGGGCTGGTGGAGCAAACGGGGCATTCGCAGCCAGGAAGGCTACCTGCTGGGCAACCGCCGGTTCGGCGTACCGATGATGGTGATGCACGCCTTCGGCGCCGGTACGCATCCCGGCAACGTGGCGGGGGTGATGAGCCAGGCCGTTGTGAGCGGGGCATCCAGCATCTGGGTCTCCTGGATGTGGATGTTCGGAACGCCTTTCTACTGGATTATCGCGCCGATAGTGAGGCGGATGCGGTGCCTGACGATGGCTGACTTCTTCCGGGAGCGTTTCGGCAGGGCGGCGAGTGTGCTGTACATTATCGTCGCGGCGGTGGGGATGACCGTTTTTCTGGCAGGCGTTCTGCTGGCGACTACCCGCACCGTACAGGGGATGATGGGTAAGGCTGCGACGCAGGATAGCGAAATTTGGTTCTTCGGTATTTTATTCGTTAGTACGGCGGTGTTTATAATCTACAGCTACTGGGGCGGGATAATCGCGGCAATACGCACCGATATGATTCAGGGCTTAATGATTATCGCCCTGTCGTTCATTGCCATCCCTGCAGCACTTGGCCTCGAACAGGTAAACGGCTTAGCCGGGATGCGCGCAACATTAGGGGCACAAGAAGGCAGTTACCTGAGCTTATTCGACCCGAAGCACTTTAGTTTGTTGACTGTACTGTTGCTGTGCATTAACGCGCCGCTGACCGCGCTGGCGTTTCCGCATCTGATGAGTGTCTGTGCGGCAGGCCGGACCGAATGGGAAGGGCGGTCGAAGCCGAAGCGTATGGCGCGACTGTTGACAGGCCCAGCGGCAATGGGATTCCTGCTATTATAGAGCATCCATACTCGACGACAAAAGAATTGATGAGTCTTAAGCCGTTTGACCCTGAAACAGATGGTCGCATTCCGATGGTTATAGAAGCCGCTAAGCGTGTTGCGAATGAATGCCCCGGCGGAGTCGCCGCAGGCGAGGCGGACGTGAGAGTACCTCTGGCCGGGCCCTTCTCGATAGCAACCAACCTGATGGGATTTGAGCCCCTATTGTGCGAGATTCTAACGGCCCCCGATGCAGTCCGTGACGCCCTTCATTACCTTGTCGACGGACAAATCAGGTTTTGCAAAGAAATCGTACGTCAAGGTTTAGATATTGCATTTTTTGAATCAGCGGCGGTGCCTCCGCTGATGTCTCCACAAAACTTCAGGGACATCGAGCTTCCTGCTCTGGTATCTATTATCGAAAAAGCTGCGGCTGTTGTTGGTCATCCTGTCCCCTGCGTTATGGGCGGTGATACAACCCCAATTCTTGATGCAATTCTCGAGACGGGAACCGGATACGTTTGCTGTCCGGCAGGAACAGACCAGCAATTATTTATGGAAAAGATGAAAGCACATCCTGATGTGATGGTCAGAATCAATATGGACCCGAGACCAATGACCGCAAAAAATTTTAACGCCGTTAAAAAAGAAGTTGACAGAGTTCTGGAACTCGCCAACAATAGGGACAAAGTTTGTATAGGTACGGGCTGTCTGCCGTTTGAAACAGACCCGCAAATGGTTTTGAAAACGAAAGAATATGTTCTGTCCAGGAACGTCCCATAAAACCTTTGAACCCCGCCCCTCCGAGGGGCTGGGTGAACAGGAGGTTAAGAGATGGTTGAAAACGCCGAAACACAGCAGGAAGTGATGCACGCCAATCCGCAGATTGAAAAAGACCGCGAACTGATAGCCACAGCGCGTCAGAAGGGTCGCGGGGCACTTGCCAAGACATTCTTAAAGTTGTCCGGCCCGGGTTGGCTTCAAAGCGGAATCACGCTTGGAGGAGTGTCATTCTCGTCGAGTCTCTACTTAGGTGTGCTCGTGGGCTTTGCGTTTATGTGGCTACAGCCCTTGGCAATGATATTGGGCATCATTATGCTCGGTGCAATTGCCTATGTTACGCTCTCCATCAGGGAACGTCCGCTTAAGGCAATCCATGACCATGTCAGCCCCGTGCTCGCCTGGAGCTGGCTGCTTGCATCAATGGCGGCTAACCTCGTATGGTCTATGCCGCAATTTGTTCTTGGAACCCGTGCACTTCAGCAGAATCTCTCGCCAAGCGTTCTCGGAGCAATACCGGACCCGTGGGGCAAGATGATCTGTGTCGGCTTCCTTCTTGGCATCTGCATTACAGTGACGATGTTCTACGGGGCCGGTGGGAAGGGCGTGAAAATATTCGAGGTCATCATAAAGATAATAGTAAGTATGATCGTTGTGTCCTTCTTAGGCGTCGTTGTCAAGCTAAGCATTGAGGGCGTAATTGAATGGGGCCAGATTTTCCGTGGTCTGATACCAAGGCTGCGAATGTTGTCCAATCCGGCTGATACGGTTGTGCCCTATATCCAGGCCGTGGCTCCCGACTTCCAGGGCTTTTGGACGAGGCACATTGTCACCCAGCAGCGCTCTGTTATGATAGCTGCTACCGCCGCTGCGGTAGGTATCAATATGACGTTTCTGCTGCCCTACTCGATGCTTCGAAAGGGCTGGGACAAGGATTTCCGCAGCCTGGCCATCTTTGACCTGTCAACCGGATTGTTCATCCCCTTCATCCTTGCAACGGGCTTCGTGGTTATTGCCTCGGCTTCACAGTTTCACGTCAAGCCGGCTCCGGGTCTTCTCGGTGAACTCGATGAGAAGGGCCAGGTGATTGTGCCCGCGAAGAATCTTGTTGACCCATACAATGGTCTGTTGAAAAAACGTCTGGAAGCTGACATGGGTGTCGATAAGGTGGCCGCACTTTCGCCTGAGGAATTAGAGCAGCAAAAAAAGGACCTGCCAGAAGCCGACAGGAAGTTGGCGGCAATGCTGGTCAAGCGTGACAATATGAATTTGGCCGACGCGCTGACTCCACTGACCGGCTCATTTTGGGCACAGGTCGTATTCGGCCTTGGCGTGATGGGAATGGGTATAGGTGCCGCCACAGTGCTGATGACAATCAACGGCCTTTGTTTGTGCGAGCTGCTCAATAGGCCCGCAAGAGGCTGGACTCAGCGCATCGGCGCCCTGATGGTCTCGGTCGGCGCTCTGGCGGCTATTTTCTGGAAGCAACCGGCGCCGTGGCTGGCCATGCCGACCTCGGCATTCTGCATCATACTGCTGCCGATTGCATATTTCGCCTTCTTACTGCTGATGAATCAAAAGACTATGCTGGGTGATAATATGCCGCGAGGAGGTAAACGTGTCCTCTGGAATGTCCTGATGATAATCGCCACTGCCATAGCGACGCTCGTCGCTATATGGAGTCTATGGTCAAAAATAGGGTTGACGTGGAGCATCATAATAATCGTCGCCTTCGTCGGGCTTATCCTCGTTGTCCACTTCCAGCGCAAAGGTAAGAGGCAGGCCGCGGCGGCATGACGTCGGAGCAGTGGGACAAGCTGCTTGCTGTTATAAACGGCGAATTGGTTGAGCCGATGCCGGTGGGCTTTATTATCGACAGCCCCTGGCTGCCGGGCTGGGCGGGGATGTCCATCATTGATTATTTCTCCAGCGAACAGATGTGGTTCGAGGCCAACCTTAAGGCCGTCCGGCAGTTCCCCGATGTTATATTTCTGCCGGGGTTCTGGTCGGAATTCGGTATGTGCACGGAGCCGTCCGCCTTCGGCTCGAAATGCTCCTGGCCCTCGCCCATTTCTAATGGGCGGGGCTGGCCGGAAAACGAACTGCCCCACGCCGATAAGATTATTACCGATATTAAGCAGGTAAACTCGCTCGCCCAGCCCCTTTGGCAAGGGGCGGGGCTCGTCAAGCCGAACCCAAAAACGGACGGCCTGCCGCCATTCGTCCTCAATCGCCTCAAGCATTATCAAGCGCAAATCGAGCAGACGGGCTACGCCGTTAAGTTCGCGGTGTCGCGCGGGCCGTTGAACGTGGCCACGTTCCTTATGGGCAGCACGGAATTCCTCACCGCCATCCGTACCGATACCGACGAAACCCACAAGCTGCTCGGGATTGTAACGGATTTCATTATCGACTGGCTCGGGCTTCAGGCCGAGACGTTCCCGTCCATCGACGGCATATTGCTCCTCGATGACATCGTGGGATTCTTAGGGAAAGACGATTTCAAGGAAGTGGCGCTGCCCTATCTGGCCCGCATTTTCCAGTCGCTCGACGTCACCGTGAAATTCTTTCACAATGATGCCGCCGGATTGGTTGCCGCACCGTATCTTCCGCAAATCGGCGTGAACCTGTTCAACTTCAGTTTCCTCCACACCCTGACGGAGATGAAGGAGCTCACGGCAAACACCGTAACATTACTCGGAAACATCCCCCCGCGCGACGTCCTTGCGGCGGGCACGCCAGAGCAGGTGCGCAAGAGCGTAAAAGCTGCCCTCGATTCAGTAGCGGACAGAAGCCGGATTATCCTGTCCTGCGGCGGCGGAATGCCCCCCGATGTTCCGACAGAGAACATCGAGGCCTTTCTGTCGGCGGCTGAATAAATATTATCCCGGATTTCCCAAGTAGTGGGTGACAAATGGACTTGAATTTAATAGTATAGAGCCTATGGAGACCATTCAACACAGTTTTCGTTATCCTGAATTGGCGACTTATTTGGTAATTTTCGGTTGAAAGTTGACCTGCCAATGCTATGATATAGTAGCGAGTTTTTACTGATTGAGAGGTAATCTGTGGCAACGGCAATAAATACAGAAGCAACTTTAGTTGACCAGCCCAAAAAACAGAACTCGAATATCGCGCTATAGCAATCAACAAATCCGGCGAAGGCCAGCCGAGTAATACGGCAACGGTGGTTTTGTGAAATGGAAATTGATGAGATATTAGACAAATGGTTCGATAAAACTTTTGCAATGTACCAAGAAAAAGTTCACCCTCCTCGAAGAGTTGATCTTTTGATGATGGGAGTGTTGCGATATTCAAGGCATTGTTCGATTACAATATTTTTACTTTTGAGGCAAGAAGTAAAATTGTCTACAATGGTATTGTTGAGGGTTTACCTTGAGTTATACGTAAAACTCTGTTGGTGTCTGAAAAACGACCCAAACCCCCAGAAAGATCATAAAGATGAAGTTTACGACAGATTTAAGCGATGGGACTATAAAAGATTGACAGAGCGCAGGAAGCTTTTGAACAAACTATTAGAAGTAACAAAAGATAATTCTCGTTCAGGAATTTGCGAAGCTAAAAAAAAAGCAGACGATAGTATAGAAGAATATAAAAAGCAAAGATTGAAATGTATGCCGGACGTATCGCAAATTTTCAAAGAACTCCCTGAAGATTTTCAGGAAATTTATCCGAAGCTATACCAAAGATTTAATCAAGCTGTTCATCCAGACATGGATTTCATTCGAAAAATGGTAATAAATACAGGCAAGGCTTATGTTTGTAGCTGTGATGTGAATGAAGATATACAGGAATTGAAGCTTTATTTGCTTTCTATGTCATGTGATATAAATCGCATGATAAGAGACTTTTATGGTTGGGATTCAGCAGAAATGCAAAAGGAATATAATTTAATGGTTAAACAACTGAATGGTTAAATTTTCTCGGTGCCCTCTCTGGCAAAGTAAGTGTGATATGAGGCATTGTTGGCTTACATCACGGTATTGTAAGCTTACATCATGGCATTGTAACGTTACATCTTGACATTGTAAACGAGCAAAAAAGATTGTAAATTCTTTGTTTTAAGGCAGTTAGGCGAAAAAACCAAAAGTGTGTTATATGGGCAGAAAATCAGAACTCCACATTTTATGCGGATACTTCTAATTATTGTTCTGCAAAAAGAGAGACATGAATGAATGCTGAGCAAGTCGGGTTTTGGATAGGTACATTGTTTGGAGGATTTGTTGTTGGTGCGTTATGCGGTCTTCTTCCTCTCATAATCGGCCTCAAGAAACAACGTCGCGGTCTTGCCTTGACCAGTTGTATCAGTTGCGTTGTTTCGGGACTAATCCTCGGTCTGATTCTCGCTGTCCCCGTTTCGATTATATTCACTGTCGTTATTCTGTGCCTCAAGAAACCCGAAGAACAGAATCCAATCAGCAGATTGGCAGAAAGGAATAGCTCAATGGCGAAAAGATCAACCGCATCCATCGTCCTTGTCATCATCTTCGGCGTATTGGCAGTAGTCACGCTGCCGGGGTTCTTCCGGTATTTCTATCGCGCCGGCGCAGGCCATGCCTTTCTGGAGATCGTACAGTCACAGAACCTTCCTTGGGATTCGATGACTGCCGCCCAGCGTGCGCCTTACCAGGCGCACGGGAAGGCCGAGGGTTTCAAATGCGCGATGTTGATGACATTCGGACAACACATCCCCGGCTACCTTTTCGGTTTCATCACCATTGGCCTCTTGACTCGCTCCATTTCGCATGGTTTCAGGGTGTTTCTTCGGTTCGCCTTTTTCGCAGTCTGGATTCTCGGCATGCTCTTTCTGGCGTTCGGTACGGGATACTGGGGACAGGCTCTTCAGTTCCCCGAATCTCTCGGCCCCGCATTTCTCATCTATCTTGTTGCGGTTATTTTCTTCGGGCTCATCCTTGGTATCGGTAAGCTCATTCAGCGTGCGATCAGGAAACCAGCGGTTCAACCTCCGCCGCTTGGGGAAACACAAGAATAGCATGACGTAAAACAAGTGCGTTCGATGCGACCGTGAACGCTTACTCGGTGGTCTCTGGTTCTCACTCTTTCCCCGTTGAATCGCTTCGGATTCTCTCCAGAACTTTACCCCGAGTGCAAATGAAGGAACTCCTTGGCAATGATGGACAAGCAAAAAAATAAGGCGCAAAGACGATTGACCTTGCGCCTTTGTTCTTTTGAATCAGCCATATTAACCAGAAATTTCAGCCGGTACCGATCTTAAGGGAAAGTCCGTCTTTGCTATTCCGAGTTTTTCCTCAATATTGTTAATAGCGACAGGCATTGGCCCGGCAACAACACGAACAATATGCTGGAGCGAAGAAGTATGCTTATCAACAGTTTTCTGCACATTTTGGATATCTCCTTTAAGCTCTTGGATATCTTTTTTAAGCTCATCTTTGGCGCTATCAACTTTTTTGCTTACAGCATCAATCGCAGCTAAAATAGCGGGAATATCAGCGTCCATAATAATCCTTTCATAAAAACAATTTTGTCAAAGGACACGTAATTATCGACATATTCTCACAGGAGTCAAGAAGAAAAACTTATATTCACCATAACTCACGGTAGATACAATAGTTATAGTAGAATAATTTACCGGCAACATTTCAAGTTGTCGTGTTTTCGCTTCGGATTCTCTCCAAAGTTTCTCAAGCTCAGAATGAGCGCAGATCCCGCACCAATTTTGTTTTTTTAATTTGGTGCGTGGACAATCTCCGAACTCCCTGTTCCCCTGATGTCCGGCAACCTGATACTCTGATATCCTGATATCCACATCCTGATACCCTGTTCTCCTGATATCCTTCTGTGCCTTTTCGCGTCTGTTTTGCATTTTACACTTTGATTTTTGCGTTTTCAAACTGACCCTCGGTCAGTTGAACTGAAACTAGGAACAGCCACCAATTACGGACTGGGGACAGTGTACAAAAACGGTGATTTTCCCTAATAAATTCGAACATCGAGCATCGAGAATCCAGAGTCCAACTTTAGTTCACTTTAGGCACTTTAGTTCACTTTAGGCACTTTAGCTCACTTTAGGCACTTTAGTTCACTTTAGCTCACTACTCACTAACGAGCATCCAGCATCCCTATCCGCTGCACGCTATACGCTATCCGCTATTTTCTTCCACGCAATACGCAATACGCTGTACTAAATATGCAAAACAAACCCAATTTCCGAAAAGCACAAATGAATGTAAACTCACTTATAACAAAGAATTACATAAAATAGGATGATTTCGCAGTCCAAAAAAACAAACCCAATTCAAACCCAATCAAACCCAATCCCCCAGCGCGATACGCAATACGCAATACGAGCAATACGCAATACGAGATACGAGATACAAACCCAATCCCCCCGCCCCGTTTTTACCCCAAAAACCAACATTGCCGGCCCAAAAAAATATCGCAATTTTTGAGAAACTTTGAACCTCCATTTGTTTTTAATCGATAACAGTACTGCTGCCCACACTTTATATAGAAAAGCGCATTTTATGAGTCGGATATGGAGATGGTATAATGCGAATTAGATACGCTGTTTCCACGATGGTATTCTGGTGGCGTGAGAACAACCTTTCTTTCGAGCAGGAGTGTCGATTTCTCAGCTCGCTGGGCTTCGGCGTGGAGTTATGGCCCAATATAAAAGGCCAGAACGAGTGCCGTTACGACAGGCGTAATTGGCCCAGACTCGTTGACGCTACCGGAGATATGCTGGTCTCGATGCGTTCTCGCATCGATGGGCCCACATTAGAGCAGTGGAACGAGCAAATCGAGTGTGCCAGGCTGCTTGGTGCAAATATTGTAACCGATTTGCGAAATCTGGGCATTCGCGATGGCGTGGAGCTTGACAATTGTGATTTTGCCGCCGAGGTGGTCAAATTAGCCGAACAAAATGAAGTCAAATTGTGCCTCGAAACCGGCAGTTTACAAACGCTAAGGGATGTTGGTGAAAAATTTGAGTCCGTTTGGTATTGCCTCGACACCGGCTATGCTAATCTGGACCCGCAATTTGACTTCAAGCAGTATGTGGATGATTTGGCCCAGAGAGTGGCCCATTTGCACCTGACCGACAATTACGGCCGAATAGACGACCACGAGCCGCCCGGCTTGCGGGGCGGCATACCACGTGAAAATTGGGAGTACCTGTTGAGCGCTTTAAGCAAATATGGCAATGATGTAATTGGTTCGTTTGAGATGTGCCCCTGTATGCCGGCTGTGATGATACGCCAGGCCAGCGAGTTTTTGTTTGATGAATTGAAATGGCCCAATCGGCCCCAAAAACAGCCCGGCTATGCCGGCGTCGCCTATAATCCTGCCTGAGATCCGGCATTTTGCCGGACAGAATTGCAGCACAGCCGCCTCATCATTTGTGAGGTGGATAATTATAGAAAGGCTAAGGGTAGAAAGATACCCTTAGCCTTTTATTATCTCGTTGGCCTGCAATTACCTCACGCCTGGCAATGCCGTCCGCTTGCTGAGCAATTACTTTAGCGGTTATTATCGGGGCGTTTTCCTAAAAGCCGTATCCGGCCTGTTTAAGCTGCTCTTCTGTTGGCAGGGTGGTGTAGGTCTCACCTCTTGGGCCGACATAAACAACGCCCTGTTTTCTCAGCGTTACGGGGGTAATGGAACCGTTGCTGTTGGTAATGTTGACCGTAACGGTGTTCATTTCCTGGCGGAGAGCCTCTATTTCGGCTTTGGTTTTTTTCTTGTCTCGTTCGCTGCCTATCATATAGCCGGCACCACCGCCAACCGCTGCTCCTATCAATGTTGACTCCGTATCGCCGCCTATCGCCTGACCAGCAAGGGCACCAACCCCTGTACCAAGCAAAGCACCGGTTTGAGCATCGCTTTCACAGCCGGCAACAAATGCCAGACCTATGCTCACAGCGACTGCCATTAAAATTAGTACTAAGTCTTTAGCCATTTTATACCTCCATTACCTTTCATTTCTATACTAAAGTATGAAAACCAAATTTCCCTTAAGTCAAGCTACTATGCTCATTTTACTATTATTTTTATTTGAACGAAATAATCAAGCAAATAATCCTTTAAGCTCAAAAATATATCCCTTCGGGGTCTCATATTTTATCGGTCGTTCGGCTGTAATACCTTAAAGCAGCCAAACTGAAGCCTAAACCGGCGGTTTCCGGCGTCGTCCGGCCGGAAAGATCAAAGCACCCCCAGCTTTGCCGTCGAGGGGTGTGAAGTTTGTTTCCGGCGGGGTGGGAGTGGATTTGGGATTTCTGATTTAAGATTTCAGATTGGGTTTGATTGGGTTTGTTTTGTTCGAGCCTGAAAACGGTTTCATTTTCGTAATCCTCTATAACATATAAGTTTGCGCTCATTTTGGGCCTTTGGAGAAATTGGGTTTGTTTATTCGGACTAAGAAATCATCTTTTTTTCTGTAATCCTTTGTTGTAAATGAGCTTACATTCATTTTGGCTTTTGGGAGATTGGGTTTGATTGGGTTTGAATTGGGTTTGCTTTCACCAAGTGTCCAATTGGCAATATTTTCATAAGCCGTCTGTAAATAGATACTTACATTCATTTGACTTTTTTGGAAATTGGGTTTGTTTTGCATAAAAAGGTTGATTTGTAGAGGATTCTCTACAAATGTAGTGCCTTATAGGCACGTAAATATCTGGTGCCTTATAGGCACGTAAATTAGTGAAGAGTGAGCTAAAGTGCCTACCAGCCGTGCCAGAGCCACGGCTCGGCAGGAAGTGAGCTAAAGTTGGATTCTCGATGCTTGTAAATGGTTCATAGTTCATGGTTCATAGTTCATTGGTTCATTGTATAATGGTAATTAGTTCATGGTTTATAGTTTATGGATCATTGACTGGGCTTTTTGGCGTGTATCTGCTGATACGAAAACGTGCGGTTCTCCGCTATATCT
>JAUXAH010000258.1 GCA_030614945.1 Phycisphaerae bacterium | reverse complement strand
CTCGATATGGTTATGTAAAAAGTCGGAGTAACCGCCGCATGACGGTAGCCAATGCTTTCAAGAAAACTTATCTGTTTAACGGCTCGCCTTGTGGATGTGGCAATAACCCCGCCAAGCAGAATCTTTTCATCGCCAACCTCGTCACGAGCGATTTCCATTGCCCGTCTCCACTGAGTCTCCGACAGTAAAGGCCCCATGCCGGCAGATCCGCCGGCGAATATCCCATCGACTCCGGCATCTAAGCAATGTCGTATAACTGCTCGATAGGCCTTTTCGTCCACATTCTCATTCTTATCGACAGGCGTAATCACCGGAACGATTACTCCACCTATATTTCTTTTCATTGCGATACTTTCGTTCATCTCGCATTGTCTCCTAATCGAAGTGAAAGTATTGATGCTTCATTTTCCCAAGGGCAGGCTTTTCGAGGCACAAGATTGCACTGAAGCCACTCCGCTGCGATCACAGCAAAATCTTCCATGTTCACAATGCAATCGGAATTAATATCCCCCCTCAGGGCAAAGGTGCATTTTTGCATCTTGTCGGCTCCGTTAGTAAGCCATTCGAGCGAGAATCTTGCAAGTGTGATTTTTCCATAACCGTCTTTTTCAGAGAAACAACCTATCGTCCAGTCCGGCATAACGACAAGGCAAGAATAAGCACTTGAACCTTCATAAATCCTCCTTGCAACCGGCCAGCTTTGTCCTTCGTCATAACTCATTTTAATCGTCATATTTACACGGCTTGAGGTGTGCGCGGGATTCGAGAAAAGCAACCTGTTCTTATCCTCACTATCGCTTCTGGTGTAACGCAGAAAGCTTGCCTGGCATGTCGGCTCGGGTAGTTCGTGATCGAACCATACATCCGACCAGGTCACGCCCCCATCGGTACTGGTGGATATTCCCCGATAGTCCGGCTCAATCCCGTAAGTACGGGCGTTGTTCATCAGTCTTCCGTCTATCAATTCGACAACCTGGCATTCATTGCAGCCGGGCAGAATCCTTTCGCTGTAATGCCAGGTCAAACCATGGTCGTCGCTGTACATCATGTGAGAACCCATATTGCCGACCCTGTGATCCGAGGGAATAACAAGGCGACCTTTAAAAGGTCCTTTTTCTATTTGAATGCCTACGCCGGGACCGGTGGCGTACCATCCCCACGACGGATCTTTTACAGATTCGGTGACTTCTCGCCTTTCAGACCAGGTATGCCCGTCGTCGTCGGAATAGCGAAACCCGATCGGGCAGTTCTCTTGCAAGCCCTTGCTGCGGTCGCCGACCATGCCGGGGAGGGGTTGCGTGCCGAACGCGTAGATTCGCTTTGAGCCGCGCGGTATCAGGGGAACGAATCCGTGATGCGATTGCGACGAATCGAAGGCGAGGGTCGGCCCGGTCCAGCTTTTGCCCTTGTCGGAAGACCGGTAAGCGAGCATCTTTTCGCCTTGATAGTAGCGGCCTTTGCCCTCAGGGAACAGGATCAGGTAGTCGCCCTCGGGGGTAATCGTTGCCCGCGGCACCCACACATAGTTGCTTCGGTGGATGATCTTGCCCTGTATCGCCGTGGCGGCAAGGATGCCAAGGTCCCGGTGCAGGCCGAGCCCTGCCGGCGGCGAAGACAGATCGATCTTCACGCCGCCGACGGTGATTGCGTTGACACTTTTCGTGCTCGAGTGGTTGGTTTTCTTGGGGTCTTGCTGCATCGTCTTGATCGCCGCTTCGGTCACAGGTGTCAAATTGCCACTCACCGAGAAATCGTAGAGCCGCATTGTCGCACGCCACGGGCGGAACCCGATCGCGCAGACCGGGGCGAGCCTGTACGGTGCGCTGTGAATTTCTTTGCCGTCAATGTGAAACGAAAGTGTCGTGCCCTTGCGGGCGACCTCGACGTCAAATGGTTTTCCCGGCACGATGACCTTCCCTGCATCGCCGAGCAGCCGGGTCCGGCCGAACGCAGGCCCCTCCACAAAGAACTTCTTGCCGTGCCCGTCGAAGCCGAAATGGTTCCCGCCGATCATCAGCGAAGCGGCCGCGCCGTCGAGCCGTTCCAAACTCAGTCGGGCGCGGACCTGAAAATCCCCGGCCCCGACGGCCTTGCCGGCAACCAGGAAATTCCCCGTACCACCGCATACCAGGGCGCCTTGCTTGGGCATCCACTTGCTGCCGATTTCCCGAACGGAGCGGGCGTTGCCATTTTCAACAAATACCGCATTCGCCTTCTTCTTCTTCCGGAAGTTGCTGGTTCTCCATGATCCAGGCCAGGTTGAAGCAGGCCATCCAGTCTTTTCCTGCGACCAGGTATATCATGCCCTCGCTGGGCGTTCCTTTGCGACCTGCGGCCATCCAGGTGTAATTGCCCGGTCCCTTGCGGACGAGGCGATTGACCGGCCAGGTTTCGCCGCCGTCGAAGCTGATCCATACGTTGATATCTTCACGTTTATCCCTGCGTTCCGGCGAACTGAAGATCAGGATGTCGCGGTCGTCGTAAGGAAGACGGACAAGTCCGCCCTTACAACCGTAAACATCCGGAGGCCCATCCCATAGCTCGTCGTCTTCGTGTTCGTCTACCCACGTTTCTCCACCGTCATAGCTCCATGCGATCCGGCGGTTACCGCCCCGGCAATGGGTGCGCGAGTTGTAGTAGATGCGGCCGTCGCTCAGTTCGGCCAGCCCGACCTTACCCGTTCCGCCCAAAGGAAACGGTGCGCTCGGTGTCCACGTCTTGCCGCCGTCGTCGCTGTACAAGGCGTTGCTGTAGTGCTTGTCGAAGTACTTGCGATTCTTGCCCTTGTTGAGGTAGCCGACAAACACTCGCGTCGGCATCAGCAGCCGCCCTTTCTTCTTACCGTAACGAAGCGTAATTCCGGATTCACAACCCATCGTAGCGCACACCCAACCGTTGACATCCGGCTTGATTACGGTTTTTTCGGTCTTCCATGTTTTACCGTGATCACGGCTTCGATATAAAATCTGCGCGGCCTTCAAGCTGGTAGCAAAAACCATGATATCGCCCGTATTCTCATCCACGATCACGTTGCCGAGCGAACTCCATCCGACATGTTCGCCCCGATATCTTCCATCGTCCGACATATCGCCGTCGATTTTCACACGTTTTCCCACCTCGATTTCGCCCCCCCAGGTCTCACCTCCGTCTTCGCTTCGCCGAACCTTGACACCTCCCCAGAGAGCCAGCACTGTACCATCAACCGCCACGAGGATATTGGGGAACCTGCCTCCCTTGTAACCGCCACGCCGATGAGCCATTTATGTTTCATGCTACTTCCTTCTTTCCCATCTGTACTACAATCCTTTAACTTCTTGTTTTTTGTGCACGTTTTTTATGGAGGCATTCCCATAACCATTTAACCCACACATACTTACCTCAATATCAACAGGCGGCCAACTTCACCCGCCTCCCACTGCTGTCTTATACGCATTCCGCAGAATTCTCGCGTCATCCCGCCCCTCTCGCGTGCCACCCGCAAGCTCGTATCACCCTCCCAGGACCCCCAAAACAGGTGACTGTCCTGCTCTGTATAAAACATCATAACAATAAAATTGCTTTCTGGCACACAAGTTGCCGCATGATGGTCTATGAAGACCAGCAAAAGAAC
>JAUXAH010000026.1 GCA_030614945.1 Phycisphaerae bacterium | reverse complement strand
TAGACCCGCTACACGATGAGGCGCTGATACTCAAGGACACTCTGGAGGATGTGGTTAGCATCCGCAAACAACTGGAGCTGCGGAAGGAGAGGGACAGGGCAAGAGTTGATACTTTGCGAAAAACTGATGAGGCGTCAATTCCATATCCTGAAGTGCTTACCTATGCCAAGAATTGGGATGAGATTATCGCCAGTCCCTTCCGCAAATTTGACGAGCCGATCGGGCTGGACCCGGCTGACGTGGCTGTGTATAAGCAATTAGAGGAAATTGTTGACCTTTCACAACTGACGCCGGAAATGGCTCTTGGCGAAGCGATGGAGGAATTAAAGAATTCTGTTGAGCCGCCATTGCAGATGGCCCCGATGTGGCGGGATTTAGAGGACAACGCTGATATCCTCCCAAGTACGCCAATAAATATGGATGGGCTGCCTGCAGTTCCGCTTGGTACGGCGTTGGAGAGTTTGTTAAGAGCGGTTTCGGGCGGATTTGTAGAGCTGGGTTACGCTGTTGAGGGTGGAGTAATCACCATAGCAACGGTAGGGTCGCTTCCGAGCAGATTGGTAACGCGGGTTTATGACATTACGTTTCTGATTGGCCAGCCGGCCACTTACATGGGTGGCGGCGGCATGATGGGTATGATGGGCATGGGCGGCATGGGCGGCATGGGTGGCCGCGGTGGCTACGGCGGTTATGGCGGTGGCATGGGCGGCTACGGCGGCGGCATGGGCGGCTACGGCGGCGGCATGGGCGGCTACGGCGGCGGCATGGGCGGCTACGGTGGCGGCATGGGTGGCGGCGGCGGTTACGGCGGTGGCGGCTATGGCGGTTACGGTGGCGGCATGGGCGGCTACGGCGGCGGCATGGGCGGCTACGGCGGCGGTATGGGCGGCTATGGCGGTGGCATGTACGACGGCGGCATGGGCGGCTATGGCGGCGGCATGGGCGGCTACGGCGGCGGCATGGGCGGCTACGGCGGCGGTATGTACGGCGGCGGTATGTACGGCGGCGGCGGCGGTTTTTTCCAAGCACAGAGTTTGGTAGAGCTTATTCAGGAAAGCGTTGAGCCGGATAGCTGGTGGGAAGCCGGCGGAGAGGGCACCATAACACCTTATCCACGTCAACAGCCTAAGAAGCTCGCCATCCTCCAGACCCCTGAGATTCATAAGGAAATAGAAAAACTGCTCAAGGCGATGGGCAAGGCGCTCGGAAATCAGGTTGCCATCGAGACCAGATTCCTGGTGGTGAGTGAGAGTTTCCTTGAAGAAATCGGCCTGGATGTAGACTTTATTTATGACCTTGGGGGCAAGTGGGATCTGGTTAATATCACACAAGGGTCTTTAGATACTGTTGCAACACAACCGACAGGCGTTGCGATGAGTCTGGGTGGTGCTGCAGCGGCTGCCATGATTAGTGGAGGTTATGGCACTATGCTTGATGACCTGCAGGCCTTGTTCCTTATCAGAGCGGTTCAGGCCCACAGAGATTCAACGACGCTGACTGCTCCGAAAGTTACAGTTTTGAGCGGAGAGTCGGCGATGTTCAATATCCAAAGAACTATTCCGATGGCGCTGCCGCCTATTCAACCAGGGGGGGCCTTTGCCGGCGGCGGCTGGGGCGGCGGGATTGCTACGGGTGGTGGTTCAATCCCAAGAGAGATATACATACCGACTGGTACTGTTCTGAGTATTACCCCAACTATCAGTCCGAATAAGAAAAACGTATTGCTCAACATTACTACTAACCTGCAGGAATTCCTTGGAATAAGAAAAACTACAATCGAGACGCCTGTAATAAATGAAGAGGGAGAGACGACTGTTGAGTCGTACGAGGTAGAGCTTCCTGAGACAGAGAGCTCACAGCTTATGACGCGTGTGAGCGTACCGGATGGTGGGACATTACTGCTGGGCGGCCAGAAAATGACCGCAGAAGTTGAAATAGAGGCAGGAGTGCCGGTATTAAGCAAGCTGCCGTTGATTGGAAGGCTGTTCAGCAACCGCAGCAAAGTTAAGGACCATAAGATATTGCTGATACTGGTTAAACCGACTATCATTTTGCAGGAGGAAGCCGAAGCCAAGGCAATTGCTGCAATGGAGGGCGGATTCTAACCCCACACTTACGTGTGGGGACTACCACACATGTGAATGTGTGGACTGAAAGGACAGAAATGAACCCCATTAGAAGTAAGTGGGGTTAGAAGGTCAACGGAAAAGCGGATAATAATATGATGCAAAAAGGGAAAACTTCTAACGGGGTGAAGCGACGAATTCTGGTCTGTTTGTTTGCATTGTTTGTACTGGTAACTTCGGCCAGTGCAGGAGACTTTGATTTTCTTCTCAGTTCCGGCAAACTGATAGATGCCCAAATGATTGTTGACCAATTTGATGCGGGCGAGACACACGTAAAAGTAATCGTGAATCTGGCCGACCCGGTCCAGATGAAAGCAAGAACCGACTGGGATTCAGCGCAATCGCTCCGCCTGCTGGGAGACGAAATAGCCAGTCGCCAGGAACCAGTTCTGGGTTCACTTCCGTGTGCTGAGTTTAGTTTACGACATCGTTTTGAAGTGCAGGCCGGTTTCTCGGGTGAGGCTACGGTCGAGGGGCTCGTTATGCTGCTTGATAATTCTTCGGTTGTGTCGGTCGAACCTGACAGAATCCTGTACCCCTTACTGGCTCAGGGCATACCTCTGATTAATGCAATAACAGCTCGCCTCAGCTATAATGGTGAAAGAATGGCCGTGGCCATCGTTGACACCGGAGTTGACTATACCCATCCGATGCTTGGCGGCGGGGGTTTTCCAAACGCCAAGGTTATTGGCGGCTACGATTTCGGAGATAACGACCCGGACCCCATGGCTGGAGATCCTCACGGAACCAGCTGTGCCGGCATAGCTGCTGGAGATTTGGGCGTAGTAGGTGATTACATTGGCGGAGTAGCCCACAATGCAAGAATTTATGCTGTAAAGATATCTCCCGGCTCAACGGGCTGGGCAACGCAGGCTGCCATGATCGCCGCCTGGGACTGGTGCGTAGTTCACAAGAACGACGACCCCGAAAATCCGATTCTGGTTACCAGTACCAGTTTTGGTGGGATGCGGCACTACAGCGCGCCCGAAGGCGATGCTTTCTCACCAGCGATGACAACTGCGGCGAATACCGCAGTGGCAGCGGGCATCACCGTGCTGGCCGCATCGGGCAATAATTGGTGGACCGATTCACTTTCCTGGCCTGCATCTATTTCCAGCGTTATCTCCGTTGGAGCGGTGTTTGATGATACATTTGTCCACTGGATGTGTGGACAGGCATACCCGGATTTGGTAACGTGCTATTCCAATGCGGCTGATTTCCTGGATATTCTGGCGCCGGCTGAAAATGCCTATACCACAGACATTGTCGGTCCCGGTGGTTACGACCCCGGCGATTATTATCCTGCTTTCGGCGGCACATCGGCGGCGTGTCCTTATGCAGCGGGGGCTGTCGCCGTTCTGCAGTCTGCGGCCCTGGCTCGAATGGGAAGTTACCTTACACCTGCGGAAGTCAAAGACCTTTTGGTCACCTATGGTGACCCTGTTATTGATAGGCGTCCGACGGTTCCGATAACCAAGCCGCGTATCAACCTTGAGCGTGCCATCGGCAATATCGAAGATACCGCACCGCCCCTGCCTGACCCGGCGGAATGGGAACCGGGCCTGGAACCTAAACAAACAGGGCGGTTTACAATCGCTATGGAATCCGTGGAAGCTACCGATGACTCGGGCGTAGAATACTATTTCGAATGCGTTACCAACAGTAATTTCGACAGCGGCTGGCAGAGCAGTCCAGGATATGTAGCGACCGGCCTTGCTGAAAACACTACATATAGCTTCAGGGTGAAGTATCGTGACACCTCCCCGAACCAGAATGAAGGCGGCTGGTCAGTCGAAGAGTCTGCTACGACCGATTTGAACACAGACACGTCCTCTCCGTTTCCCGACCCGAGCCGATGGTCGATGAAACCACGGAAATTTACAGATACTATGATAGGTATGGCAGCGAAAATCAGCAGTGATGAAAACGAGCCGGTGGAGTACAAGTTCGAATGTACGACGCATCCGAGTCTTACCAGAGACTGGACGGATGCCGATAATACTAACCCAACGTACCTGATATCAGGCCTTACCTACGCCACCTATAGTTTCAGGGTAAAGGCGCGCGACATCTCTGCGAATAAAAATGAAACTGCGTGGTCAAGCACGGCATCCGTTACGCTGGCGGCGCCGCCACGAGTACTTGAGGTACCATCTGCCCCGTATGCTACGATTCAAGCAGCTATCGACGCTGCCGGCTATGGCGATACGGTGCTTGTTCATCCCGGTACTTACGGTGGCTTCGGTAACCGTGACCTGGACTTCCTCGGCAAGGCAATTACCGTAAGAAGCGAAAACCCAGACGACCGAAATGTAGTCGCTACAACAATTATTAACTGCGGAGGCGGTCCCAGTCCATTCATGTCACACCGTGCCTTCATTTTCCAAAATAGTGAGGGCACAGACAGCGTTTTAGCCGGTTTCACAATCATCAACGGTCATATTCGTCCCGGGGGTGGCGCTGGAGGCGCCGGTCAAGATGCCTTTGGTGGAGCTATAAGGTGCATCGGCAGCAGCCCGACTATTCGCAAATGTGTCATCACCGGCTGTGTCGCTGACGGCAGTGGCGGGGACGGAGCACCTGGCGACCCTGATGCTGACCCCAATGCCATCCCCGGCGGCGACGGCGGCAATAACGCTCCGGCTTATGGCGGCGCGATTCATTGTGACCCCAACAGTAGTCCAATTATCGAATATTGCACGATAAGCGACTGTAACGTTATTTCGAATGGCGGTGATGGCGGGGACGGTGAACCTGATTTCGACCCCAATAACCCCGAGGGAACCGGCGGCAATGGCGGCAATGCCCTCAACGACGTCTTCGGCGGCGGAATCTACTGTGCCGCCGGTAGTAATGCAATTATCTCATATTGTACCATTACCGATAATGACTCCATTACCCCTGTGCCTGGGGCCGGTGGAAGGGGTGAAACAAACGGTTCCTCAGGTGTCGGTGGCGGCATTTCCTACTGCGGTGGGGTATATTTAGGGGCCGGATATATAGGCACTATCAGCGATACTGACATCAGCAGGAACACAACTGGCGCCGGCGGCGGCGGTGGGGTTTATTGCGAGGGCGGCGCCGGCACCTCGCTGACGTTTGATGATTGCAGTATATCAGGCAATCTTGCAGCCGCTGGTCACGGTGGCGGGATTTGGTACGGCTACGGCGGCATGCTGACGCTTAATAATTGTGAGACAAGCGGAAATAGCGCCACTGGTAGTCGCAGAGGCGGCGGCATCTACGGCGGTGTCGGCGGGGCGCCGTTAGTGGGCACCTCGGTAGTAATTAACAACTCCATCGTCAGCACTAATCAAGCGCAATACGGCGGAGGAATATATTTAGAAGATACAATCCTGACAGTCAAAGACTCCACCGTCAGCGGTAATACAGCGACATTTGACGGAGGGGGAATGTGTCTGGTTGAGACGGATGTGACAGTCGATGACTTTAGCATCAGCAATAATAGTGCGGTATACGGCGGCGGAGTATATTGGGTCAACAGCGTGGCAGATTTTAGCAGCGGCACGATAAGCGGCAATTTAGCAGCAGGAAGCAGTTACTGCTCGGGTGCGGGGCTCTACTGTGACGACAGCTCGACAACAATCAAGAACTGCGTTATGATGGACAATCTGTCCGATGGTTCCGGCGGTGCAGTGTGCTTCATGGGTCCGTATTTGCCCGGCGGTACGCAGGAGCTCATCAACTGCCTTATAACCGACAATAATGCATTTTCGGATGGTGCGGGCCTGTCCTGCAACGTCGGCGCTATGCCCAGAATAGCTAACTGCACAATAGTAGGCAACGAAGTACCCGGCTATAACTTTTACGGCAACGGCGGAGGGGTAAGCTGTTATGATGCCTTCGTCGAAATCGTGGGCGGCATTTTGTGGGATAACAGGGCTGCATACGGCCCACAAATTGCGATAGGTGACCCCCTCGAGACAAATAACCCAATGGCAACGGTTATGCTCTGGTATAGCGACATCGAGGGCGGCCCGGACGCCGTCTTCGAGGGGCAGGGGCCTCCGGGGATGGGGCCTATGCTTTATTTGCCGGATCCCGGCAGCGTCAAAGACCAAGACCCGAACTTTGTAACGACCAGTCTCACCGAGCAGAATTACAATTACTATCTTGGCCAGACCGCAGCGGGACAGTCGGTAGACAGTCCGTGCGTCGATACCGGAAACGGTCCTGCCTCAGCGCTTGCGGCAATTATTGGTTTTCCCCTCACCACGCGCACCGACCATAATGATGACGTGAATAGAGTTGATATGGGTTATCACTACGACGCAAGAGTACCGGCAATCCAGTATCAGCTAAACATTAGTGTGATGAACAGTGAAGGCGGCAGACTCAAAGCGTCTTCGGGAGGCTACGACCCCTTCGAGATGTGGGACCCCAACACACGACTGGTCAACCCAGGGACCATAGTAGACCTAAATGCAATACCCAATACCGGTTACGAGGTCAAGGCGTGGTTTGGAACCGATGATGATATATCGTGGGACCCCAACAATACCGTAACAATGTATTCCGATAAGTACGTTACTGTCGAGTTCCGACAGCCACAGAGTTTCTACGTTCCGGCACAATATCACTCCATCCAGGACGCAATGGATGCGGCCTTCCTCCACGGCGACAAGGTCATTGTCTCTGCCGGCACTTACTATGAGAGCAATCTTGACTTTAGAGGTAAGTCAATTACTGTTGTCAGCGAACGTCCGGACGACCCCTGCTATGTTGCTGACACAATTATCGATTGTCAAGGGTGGGGGCGTGCTTTTATCTTCCGAGGAGGTGAAAAGGCCCCTGATGCCGCCATTGACGGCTTCACTATTATAAATGGCGATGCCGTCGGCTTTTATACTGTTCGGGCACCTCCCTCCTGGCCGCCCGGCTGGGCCTACCCCTCGGGCGGTGATGGAGAGTATGCCTATGGCGGAGCAATAGCCGGCTTCGGTGAGAGCAGCCCGATTATCTCTAATTGCATCATTAAAAACTGCATCGCCGGGGGTCGTTATGGCGGGAATGGTTTAGATCGAACAGCGTATGATTGGATACCTGATGGCCCCGGCGGCCATGGCGGCCGTGGCGGCAATGGCTATGGCGGGGCGATATACTTCGACGCCAACAGTAGTCCGACCATCCGGTATTGTAAGATTATCGGCTCCCGCGCTCTCGGCGGAAATGGCGGCAGTGGCGGCCACGCTAAGGGCGCCGACCCCAACACCGGTGTGGGCTTCCCTGGCGGTGATGCCGGTGACGGTGGTGAGGCTTACGGCGGCGCAATGTACTTTGAGCCCGGCTGCAAGCCGTTAATAGAGAACTGCATAATCGACGACTCTCGTACAACGCAGGGGATGGGTAACGTCGGCGGCAATGGCGGCGATGGCAACCCCGGCGGCCCAGGCGGCGCCGGCAGTGTGAACGGCAGCGAGTCATGGGGAGGCGCTATACTTTACCGTGAAAACTGCGAACCTACCGTTCTGGATACTGTAATCATTAACAGTAAGGCCTCCACCGAGGTTGTGGGGTACGACTGGCCCGGCGGCGAGGGCGGCGACACTAACGGGCCGGATGGTCCGTGGGGTTATAGCTACACTTCGAGCTATGGAGGCGCTCATTACTACGATGTCGGCTGCACAGTTAGGATTACCAACTGCACAATAAGCGAGAGCGCGGTAATAAGCGATGGCAGAGTAGGAATTGACGGCGGCGGCGGCGCCGAATACTATCTGAACGACTGCAATTCCAGAATCACGGACTGTAACTTTGCTAACAATGTGTGCGGTAACAACTCACATGCTGATGGCGGCGGACTGTGCTTCGAAGAGGGTTGCATTGTGGATATCAATGACTCGATTTTCACCGGCAGTTCGGCTCTGGGGTCATTTAGCTCCGGCGGGGCAATATACTGGGAGGAGGCCGACGCAGTAACAATCAAAAACAGTTACTTCGCCGGCAACGAGGCGATATTTGGAGGCGGTATGTACTGGTACGGTCACGGCCCAGAGGTAACAATTTCCGACTGCATCATCTTTGATAATATCGCCAACCACGGTGGTGGTCTGTTCTGGTACGAGGGTGCACCGACAATCAGAGGGTGCAAAATCAGTGGCAATACAGCCGAAAAACGCCTGGTCCCTGTCGCTTATGGTGTTCCCATCCTCTTTACTATCCCCCTTGGTTACGGCCTTGAGGGCGAGTTCTACGGTGGCGGCGGTGGAATCTTCTGCTGGAGCTCTGATGCAACTATCGAAAATTGTTTCGTAAGTGACAACTCGGCCTCTGGCTCCGGCGGCGGTGTGTATTTCGGCGGAGACCCCAGCTCACCAACGCTTAAAAACTGTCTAATCAAAGGAAACTCGGCTGTCTTAGACGGCGGCGGGATTGTCTCCTACTGGTTCACAACACCAACAATTTCCAATTGCACAATCGCCGACAATACAGCGTACGATCCCGAAGATACCACCTACCACGGAAGAGGCGGCGGATTGTGCTGCTCCTACGAAAGCATAACAAATCTTAAAGACAGCATTGTCTGGGGCAACAGTGGCAGCAGCGGCAACCAGATTATGATAGGCAGCATTACTGACCCCAATATTATCCAGCGGCCGGCCGAGCTTACAGTTTCATATTGCGATATTCAGGGCGGACAAAGCCCGGGAGCTATCCATGTCGAGCCGGGACGTATCCTCAACTGGCTCAGTGGTAACATTGCCGAGAACCCACTGTTTGTAGTTGGCCCGCTCGGTGACTACTACCTCAGTCAAATGGCGGCAGGGCAGAGCAGCGATAGTCCGTGTGTGGATGCCGGAAGTAACCTTGCCGCAAACCTTGGCCTGGACACCTATACCACCAGAACCGACAGCTTCCCTGATACCTACGACCCCAACAACCCCAATCCTAACAGCGTCATTGTAGATATGGGTTACCACTACAGGGGTGTCGCAGGTCTTCGTGAAGTTCAGTTAACCGTTACCGTAGTGGGCGGCCACGGCACGGTTGAACCGACCGAACCTGACCCCATTAGTTATGACCCGGTGTCCCGTATTTACACTTACTATCGCGGCACGGCGGTAATACTGACTGCCACTCCCGATGCGGGCTACCGCGTTGCAGGCTGGTCCGGGACCATCAACGATGGCTCAACGGCTCTCATCAATGTTGTTGTTATGAGCTCGGACAAAGCCGTCTCTGTCCAGTTTGGAAAGCCGAGGGTCATCTCGGTTCCGTCAGACTATCCGACCATCCAGAGAGCAATTGATGCTGCCGAGGAGGGTGACCAGATTGTTATCTCTCCCGGGCTCTACAGGCATCCTGGTTATACACATGGAGCCGGTCTGCATCTCGGGGGTATCGTCATCTGGGGCAAGAACATTACTCTCAGTTCTACCAATCCGGATGACCCCAACGTTGTGGCTAACACTATTTTGCAGGGTTACCAGATAGTGCTCTATGGAGTGGGACCCGAGACAGTCCTTACCGGCTTTACTATGAGAAATACGCATTGGCATGCCATGGATGGTTTGGATGGGGAGGACCCGGGAGATCCCGGCTCCAACGGTTCCGTTATCCGCTCCGGAGCAATTGATATTATTGACGCTTCTCCTACCCTTGTGAATATTGTGATTGATGATGTTTCGATTACGGCAGGTGATGGCGGCGACGGTCACGACGGTGACGACGACAATGTCAACGGCGGCAACGGCGGATGGGGAGGCAGCGCCTATGGCGGCGCAATTTATATCGAAAACGGCAGCCCAACCCTGAAGGCTGTACAGATTATCAATTGTGCGGCCTATGGAGGCACTGGAGGCGACGGCGGCAACGGTAATGTTACCCCGGACGGATATGGCGGCAGAGGCGGCAGCTGGACGTTTAAGGAGCACGACGAGGCCTGGTGGGAGGCATTGGGACTTGGCTGGTGGTACCCGAGGGACCGCTATGGAAATCTTCTGTATTACCTCATAGTTGATGATGAAGGAAACATAATTGGTACTACTACTTTTGGAACCTATGACGATTACTGGCTGTACACCGCTATGGGTGCAGCAGTTTATGTCGATTCGACCAGCGAGCCTGATTTCATTGATTGTACCTTTGAGGACAATCGAACCGAAAGCGGCTATTGTGGTGTCGGTGGAGACTCGCGGATTAACTTCAGATGGCCTGATTATCATGAGAGATTAGAGAGTTTCGGGACAGGGATATACTGCGAGGTCGGCTCGGCGCCGACATTTATTGACTGCAATTTCACCGACAACGTGGCTGATAGTGATGTTCCCACAGCAAACCACAGCCCCTATATGACTTATGGTGGTGGATTGGCTTACGGCACATTAACACCTAAAGTAAATCCTGGAAGTGCTCACTCAGCGAAATTGATAAACTGCACTTTCACCGATAACGCTGCGACCATTGGCGGAGCTGTTTTCTGGGTGGATACGGCACCGACCATCGAGGACTGCAACTTCATCGATAACTATGCCTATCAAGGCGGGGCAATGTTCTGCGGCGACGAAAGTACGCCGATAATTATCGGAAGCAACTTTACCCAAAATAATACCGGATATACTTATGTCGAGTATTTTGACCCGAATGCGAGTGACCCCTTTGTGACGAGAGACCCGAACTTATATTATGAGGTGAGTTTTGAAAGTCCGGACATAGACCTTTTGGTCGGCCCGCCTATTGAGGATGTGCTCGGACAGGGAGGTGGTATGGTGTGCTCCTCATCGGGGGCACGTATCGTTGACTGTCTGTTTAACAACAACACCACCAGTTGTTCCGGTGGTGGAATCTATGCCGCCGGCTACGAGACGGTGCTGTTCAAGAACTGCCTGATAACCGAAAACACAGCCGACAGAGACGGCGGAGGTATTTCGGCCAATTGGAACTCGGAGCCCAACATTATCAATTGTACGATTGCATACAACAGGGTTACAGGAGATAGATTTGCTGACGGATATGGCGGCGGCCTGTACTGTTCGTATGGAAATTATACCAAAGTTATTAACAGTATTATCTGGGGTAACTTAGCCGGTGCTGGCTCCCAGCTCGCAATAGGCAGCGGCGATGAGCACGACCCAAGACCCTCCACGGTGAACGTCTCCTACAGTAACATCCATGAGCCCGATGAGGCACCAACGGTGCTCGATCTCGTTTTCTGCATAGACACAACCGGCAGTATGGGCGGTGACCTCGACGCCGTCAAAGCTTCGGCAGTGGAAATCGTCGGTAAGATAGCGGATAGGATGCCAGATTTCAGGATTGCCGTGGTAGACTATCGGGATTTTAACGAGCCGCCTTATGGTTCTCCTGACATAGATTATCCATATAATGATGATTTGGTATTCGAAACCGATCCCGCTACAATAGTAGCTGCGATTGATTCGATAACGCTGGGCGCCGGCGCCGATTGGGCGGAGTCGGTCTACTCGGCGTTGATGCATTGTATTGACCACAGCTTACTGGAGGCCGCACTGGGCGGCAACCTGCATGGGGCGGACCCTGAATCACTGGGACCTGGAGAGTGGCGCACCGGTTCGGGTGTAAGTAGAGTAATTCTTCTTATGGCTGATGCCCCGCCACATGATCCTGAACCTTTTACGGATTATACACTTGCCGATATTATTGCAGCAGCACAGGCAGGGGAACCGATAAGCGTGTGCTCAGTCCTGGTTAGAGGCGATCCTACAGCAGCAGGATACTTCAACAGTCTGGCTGAAGGAACAGAAGGCATAATGCTCGAGGCGGCTAGTTCCGACGAAGTGGTTGACGTGATTATGGGCTTGATTGGGTTGCTTTCGCCCGGGCCTCCCGTCCATATTGAGGAGGGTTGCACAATCAACTATGATCCCGACAGCGAAACCTGGTATCCCGACAGCCACAACATTGGGGAAGACCCGTGCTTCGTAGCCGGGCCACAGGGCGATTACTATCTAAGTCAGGTGGCTGCGGGGCAATTGGACGATAGTGTCTGTGTCGATGCTGGCAGCGGGGACGCACATTCTCTCGATATGTACAGACACACGACACGGACAGACAGGGTAATTGATGCCGGCATTGTGGATATGGGCTATCACTATATTCTGAGTTCCCATTTGGTCGGTGACTTTGATTATGATGGTGATGTGGACTTAGCTGATCTTACGCGGTTCCTCATGCATTGGCTCGACGAAGGCTGTGGCTTCCCGTATTGGTGTCACGAGAAGGATTTGAATCGAGACAGGGTCGTTAACTTTCTTGATTATACAATCTTTACGGATAATTACCCATCAATGGAAGAGGAGCTTCCAGAGCCGGACCCGATGACGTGGGAGGTTCCCCCTGTCGCGGTCGGGCCGGACTCAATTACTATGACTGCGACAACAGCCATTGACTATTACTGCGGCTCAGATGTAGAATATTACTTCGAGTGCGTCTCCGGCGGCGGCAACGACCGT
>JAUXAH010000346.1 GCA_030614945.1 Phycisphaerae bacterium | reverse complement strand
AAATACCGAGGGCCTCTGCTTTGCCGTCCAGATAACATATACTTCCTTGGCCGCTTCGTGAGCGTGTTGGAGTTCTCTTTCAACTCCGCTGGATATTGCGGCCCGGCCGTCCGGCAGCGTCGGAATAAAGCTGGTTATCATGTCCGACTGTTCAATCAACAAAAAATCGCGGGCGTATATTTGGCTGTTAATATCGCGTTCAATTTGCTGGACCTCGTGCAAGTCCAGCCGGATTGTTTGTCGCGGTGTCGTTACCTTGACGTAATCCAACCCCTTCTGGGCCGCTTGCCGGGCGTAGTGCGGCAGATATGATTCTTCCAGATCGCCGGGGTCGAAGCAGATGAAGAACCGTTTCATCAGTCGGCGGAATTCGTCAATTTCTTTTTTAACATTTTCCATTTTGGCAACGTGCGTCATTGGAAAACTCAGATACGCCTTTTTACCGGAGCCCTCAAAGACAAGTCCGTAGAAAGTTTCGATAGTTTCCTCGCCGGCGCCGCGGGCAAGGCAATAAAAAGGAATGCTTTCGTTAATACCTTTGCACAGCATTTCCGTGCTGATAATTTCTTCTTCCCGCCAGACAATCAAATCTTTCAGGCAATGTCTGGTAGAGTGTTCAGCGAGAAGCCGGGTGTGCAGGGCGATGACGTCATCAATCAGACAGATGTACATATCGGTGCCGAGCTGGCGCATCTGGTCGAAGTCCACTGCCGGAAACAACCCGTGCCGCCAGCGGAAAGTGGCGTGAGTATTGACTATCAGGTTAGGGGCCTTTTCGGCTTTTGCAATAATATCTTTGAAGATGCTGCGGCGAAGTGAGCTTAGCCTTTTCATTGGTATGTCCAGGATTTTGCCGTTCGGGATGTCAGGCGCTTCGGCGTACATCATATCGCCGACGTTACATAAAACCACCTCTTTGCCTCTCTCGCCGGCGAATCGACATACCTTTTGAAGATAACTTTTCTTGTCAACGCCGACCATTCCCGTAACAACTACTATCATTTCGTATCTCGCGAAGCGTGAAAGTGAGCTAAAGTGTGGAATGCCTAAAGTGCCTAAAGTTATGGATTATTTTTTACTTTAGTTCACTTTAGCTCACTTTAGTTCACTTTAGGCACTTTTCAAAGATTTTTGAGTCTCTGCTGTCTGTCGTAGTCTTTTAGTGCGGCGACAAGCTCGCCCATATCGCCGCTCATTATCTTGTCCAGGCTGTAAAGCGACAAGTTGATTCTGTGGTCGGTCAGGCGATTTTGCGGGTAATTATATGTCCTGATTTTTTGAGACCTGTCGCCTGAGCCGATCATATGCTTGCGTTGTGAATCGCGCTCGGCCCTTTTTTTGCTCTCGTGATATTCGTAAATTCTGCTTCTTAAAATCCGCCAGGCCTTGGCGCGATTTTTATGTTGGCTTTTTTCGTCCTGCATACTAATGGTAATTCCCGTTGGGATATGCTCGAGCCTGACGGCGCTACTGAGTTTGTTAACGCTTTGTCCCCCCGGCCCGCTCGACCTGCTGACATGTTCGACAACATCATCAGGGGCTATCTGAATATCGAGTTCTTCCGGCTCAGGCAGCACCGCCACCGTTGCCGCTGACGTGTGAATCCTGCCCTGTGATTCGGTTTCCGGAACCCTTTGGACGCGGTGGCCGCCGGCCTCGTAACCTAATTCGGACCATGCGCCCTCACCCTTGATGCTGAATATAACTTCGCGAAAGCCGTTCCTTTCTGTCGCACTGAAACCAAGTTGTTCGACCTTCCATTTGCGGCCCTCAGCGTATCTTGTGTACATATTGTACAAATCGCGGGCGAACAAAGCCGCCTCTTCGCCCCCGGTGCCTGCGCGTATTTCCATTATGACTGAATTGACACCCATCTCTCTGGCCTCCAGCGTATCTTGCATTTCCTCGAGCAGGGCGTTCTTTTTGCCTTCGAGCTGTTGTATCTCTTCTTCCGCCAGCGCCCTGAAATCTTCATCGACTGTGCTGTCCTTTAGTATCTGCTCGGCGTCTTCGATGCCGGCTATTGTTGTTTTGTACTTGCGATATTTTGCAACAATGTTTTTAAGTTTGCCCTGCTCTTTAGATAGCGCTATCAGCCTGGCCGAATCACTGGCAATTGCCGGCTCAGCAATCTGCTTTTCGATTTCGCTGTAGCGCGCCTCGATTTCATCGAGTTTTGCAAGGAGACTATCTTTTTTTTCAGCCATAAATATAGTCCTCTGAAAGCAAAAATAGCGAATAGCGCTTAGTATTGTCATTCCTGCGCGCACAGGAATCTATAACCTATCCGCTACCCGCTATACCCTATCCGCTACCCGCTATCCGCTATTGTTTCTGTTGGTCTTTTTTGGTCTTTTGGGGTCCCCATTTTCCGGCTTTTTGCCTGCCCCCGCGTCTTCCGACGCGAGTCGGGGCGGCGGGGAAGATGGGGCCGCTTTGATGTAGCTTGTGCCGTATTTCTTCTGGAACCGCTCTATTCGACCGGCGGTATCGACATATTTCTGCTTGCCGGTATAGAACGGATGGCACATCGAGCATATCTCCGCGTGGATTTCCTTGACGGTACTGCGGGTTTCGAACGTATTACCGCAGCCGCAGCGAACCATCACCTTATCGTATTTTGGATGTATCTCTTTTTTCATAACTACTCCGTTCTCCGTAGTAATCTACGAAGGATGAAAATGCTCCAGAAACCTGAATACAGGATTCTAACAA
>JAUXAH010000470.1 GCA_030614945.1 Phycisphaerae bacterium | reverse complement strand
TGAAGATCGAACCGGTTTTTATTGCGCCCATGGCATGAATTACTTTCCTTTCCATGCAGAGTATTATGAGCGCATTTGCGTTCTATTCCCGGAACCTCTTTTATTCGGCCCAGGGGATGAATTGATCTTGAATATGTCAGTTGGAGGCGTGGCCCTTGCCGCCGATGGTGGGCTGATCTGTCTTATTGAGAAGGTGACCAAGCTCGAGTAAGATCGAGCTTACTCCCGGGATCCTGGACGGTTTTATTTTATCAGTCAGTTCAATAACTTAAATAGGAGTAATTGATATGGACTATTTTAAATACTTCAAAGTCACCGGTGCCGCTAGCAAAACCGAGTATGCCGATGGTTTGACCAGCAGCGCAGAGGCCCCCAAGCGGCTTAAAAGTATCATGATTAACGTTGTGGCCCGCGAGGGAAACAAGGTTCAGGGCTGGCTTGAGAGGGAAAAGGTCTTTGAGCTCCCGGACTCCCTTATTGATACCCAGGAGCTTGTTGGTTCAGATGACTTTCCTATGAGCATGAACGCGCTCAACGAGATTCCTGTAGGTATTGATATGCCAGTCGGGACCACCTTCAAGGTTGCCCTGGAATCCGGGACCACAGAATCAGATTTATATGGTGCCTACCGGTACGAGATAATCACTTAAATCTGTTTACACCTCAGGAGGTCCTAGCATGGAAGACCAACTCTTTATCTTTGACCCGGGCACCCACACTTGCAAGAGCCCGATTCCTACCAGGTTCGAGCACCTTCTTGGATCCGTAGACAAGATCGAGCAATATCTTACCATCCACAGCCAGGAAGATATTGTCAATATCAATAAGCTCCTCGAGCAGACCTTAAACCTACAGATCTCAAATATTATTTCAAGGGTGATCGCTCAGGTTATAGGTGAGCATGGAGACGGGTTCATTACGATCAAAGGCACGGAGGACGGAGAGCTCCACGTTTACACGCCTGGCATAGGTGCGGTTGCGGACGATATTGTTGATGCAGGAGCCACGGGATCCCTCTCCGCAAAGCTAAGACGAGCTACCCAGGGCCTTGAAGATCTCAAGACCATGATCGTTCTTGCGGCCGGCAGCCAGGTTCAGATCGAGGGTACTTCCCGGACGATCGAGCAAGAGGTTATTGATAAGGCGTCAGCCGATAATAGCGAGGTTATAACAGCAGTCGGAGGCAAGAAGTTATGTCTTGTCAATATTGCCTTTACAGTGTCCGCAGCGGCCGATATATACCTCAATAGTAACGCTAACCACATGACCGGTGAAATGGATTTTGGAAACACGAACGAACCCAGGGGATTTGTGACGAACAACGGTGACTTTCCGTTAAAGACAGTCTCAGGCGAGGGGTTTTTTATCGAGAGTACCACCGCCGCCCGGATACGCGGTTTCGTTACTTATTACGAGGAATAAGGAAGGCGGCTAACCTTGGCATTAGGTCAGATTGTTCAGGTCCTGGATACCCAGGGCTTTGCCCTTTGGAGCGGCAAGCCTCTAGTCCTTCGCAAGCGTAATAAAAATATAGTCGTTCTTGTCTCCCAGAACGTTACCGATAACTTGCCCTTTGCCCGGGCGATTTCAATTAATGATGCCGGCGAGATCAATGCCACTCCAACCGGCAGTCTTGTTCTCCATGCCGACGCAGGCCGGGATCTTGGGCTTATTCACTGGCACGACGACGTTTTCGTTGCGATCGACAACGACGATTCCGGAAATGTCTTTCTTATCACCTTTTCTGTTAGCGACGCCGGCGTTATCCCAGGCTCTATAATTGGTGAGGTAGCTGTTGAAAGTGCCTCAAACTTTGCTCAAATTTCTGAGCTAATCAAACCCCATGACTCCATACTTTTGACCGGAGAGTGTAAACCTAATCCTGTCAAGGGTATTCAAAGTATTATTATATCAGAGGGCGGGTCCTTCG
>JAUXAH010000579.1 GCA_030614945.1 Phycisphaerae bacterium | reverse complement strand
GTTGACTTTAGATTAGTCGTTGGTTTTAAATAAAAGTTTTCAGTTATCATTATACAGCTAAAAATTTAAAACGAAAAGCGAAAAACCATAATTCAAAATTCAAAACTTTTTCTCTCAATATTGTATTTTAAGTTTTAGTTTTTGCTTCTTTATCTTTTCATTTTTGTTATATAGCATGCGAGATAAGAAAGGTAAAATTCAATGAGCAAAACAACATATTTAATTTTAAGTTTTGAGCTATGGTTTTATGTTTTGCGCTTTTCGTTTTTCGCTTTATTGCTAAATACTACTCACTACTCACTAACGACTAATTCATTTTTTAATTTCGATCTTTTCTCCGATTTTTCTTTCTTTCTTTGATTTTAATCTTTCAATATTTTCTTTATGTTTAAAAATACCGAGAATCATAATTATCGCACTGAATATAATATATTCATAAGGTTGTTTAAATAATATTGTAAAAATAAAAATAGAAATTACAGCGAAAATAGATGCTAAGGAGACATATCTTGTTGTTATTACAACAATCCCTCCAATTATTAATGCTAAAATTGATATCGTTGGATTGAGAGCAAATATAACTCCAAATGTAGTAGCTATACCTTTACCGCCTTTAAACCCGAGAAATAAAGACCAGTCATGACCACATATTACTGCTAACCCTGCAATAGTTAATATTAATAAATTATCAATATTAAAATATTGTACTAAATAGATAGAAAAAATACCTTTGCCAATATCGCCAATCACTACAAAAGAAGCTAATGGAGGTCCCAATATCCTAAGAGCATTGGCTGCGCCTATATTTCCACTTCCAAATTCTCTTATATCTACTTTCTTAAACAATTTACCCACAATATATCCAAAAGGAATAGAACCTAAAAGATAACAGCTTATAATGACTAAAGCAATCTTCATGATGTTGCCCTCTCCCCCTTTTTTTTCGCTAACTTGATAACTACGGGTGAGCCTTCAAAGCCAAAGGCTTCATAGATATTATTTTCTAAATATCTGTGATAAGAAGTATACATTAATTTAGGATTGTTTACAAATAATATAAATTTAGGTGGTTTTATCCCTGTTTGAGTAGCATATCTTATTTTTAAGGTATTCCCCCTTACATATTTTGGAGGATTTTTAGAAATAACTTCTCTTATAAAAGCATTTAATACCGAAGTAGGAATTTCTTTACTATATTGTAAAGCAACTTCTTTAATTTTTAAAATAATTTTTTTAATATTATAACCTGTTATGGCAGAAGTCATTATAATTGGAGCTTTTTTTAAAAAGGACAATTCATATCTGATTTCATCAATAAATAATTTTTTATCTATATTACCTTTAATCAAATCAAATTTATTTAATATTACAATACAGGCTTTTCTCTCTTTTTGAATATAATTTGCTATTTTTTTATCTTGCATGCTTACTCCCTGTGT
>JAUXAH010000531.1 GCA_030614945.1 Phycisphaerae bacterium | reverse complement strand
TAGTCCCAGTTATAGCCCTGAAGCCACTCAGCATATTCCTGGCGTATCCTGTTACCTCTTTTGGCCACTTTTGACATCAGTTATCCCTATCTAGCCAGCTTCGGTACTGATATATCAGTGCATACCTCGGGCGACAAGGATTTGCCCGAGGTATTGACTTTTATCCTTTTATCCTTTATTCTTATTTAGCAAAGGGACAAGAGGCTCTTCGCCTCAAGGTAACGACCCCTTGCATTTTCCGAGGCCAGGCTCGTTACAGCCTGGCTTCTCTTCTTTTCACCACCCCCCGGGTTTTTTAGGTGGGTGCCAGGGTAAGATGGGTGCCAGGGTAATCACCTGGGAGAGAACCAATCAAACCCACCAGGTGTTACCCTGGTCTTGCCCTGTATACCCACACACTAAAAGGGAAACTACACTCACCACCTGAGCTTGAACCCCGTTAGCTTCACACTTGGTTAGTGCGAGTTTGAGAAGTAACAAAGACTAAAGCGGCAAGGCCGAGCAAGCCCCAGCCTATGATCCCCAAACCGCCGGACTCATCATTCCAGTTTAATTGAGTTTCGCAATTCGGACACTGCTCTAGTTCTTCGTTTGGATCAAGCGGATAGTTACACTGCTCACAGTAGTAAACCTTGCCGTTAACTTCTCGAACGCCCACATTAGGATCGCCTTTAAGATGCTCTAGAACCGCCTCGAGCGTAGGTAGTTGCTTAACGCCAGCATCCACTAAAGCAGAAGCTACCCTAGCTTTAGAGAGATCGCCTTGATCAGCAATGGCTGATACGCTCTCATAAGCCGTTTCACTTATTTTAATCGCTTTCTCGATCATCACATCCACCTTTACAAGTATTAGTTAGGTGTCGACCTTTACCCACACACAATTTCACACTATTCGTAACTTGTCAAGGTGTCCTATCTAGACCCTTTTTGCTCAGCTCACACTTGCTCGAGGCTCAGTAGGCTCAACTGTAACCTCAAAGACGACTTGCTTTACCGGATTTTTAAGCCTGGCAATTGCTTTATTTATGTCCTCTGAAGTGGCACATACCAATTTGCCAGTTTTAGGCTCGATTTTACATTTAAGCTCTTCTGACGCTATCAGTTCGTCAAGCTGTTCGTCGGTTAAGCTATCGATGTCCGTTTTTTCCAAAGTCATTCGTTTCTACCTCTCTTGAGAAAGCCGTGGTAACCGGTGTCGACCTTCGTTTGGCAATGCTAACTGGCGTTGACTTTTTGGCACCAGGCGTTAACTTTGTGGTAACTGGCGTTGACATTGCCATAGTTACCGGCATTGGTATTTGAGATGCCGGCACCGGTGTTTTAGGGACTTGTCCAGTAATAAGCTCGTGTAGAGCTTCAGACATTGACACGCCAGCTATCTGGCTTAACTCTTTAAGTAACAAATAGTCGCTCAAAAGTATCCTGGTAAGTTTAACCTTTTTGTCGTAGTTCCTTTGTCGTTTCATTGCTACCTTTCAAGCGTAACGCAATAGTTACGCAGTTGTCAAGTCCTGACCATTACGCCAGGCAAATTTGTTGCCGAATATCTCATAATAATCGCACACCCTGGACTGTTGTTTCAGTAGGTATTTTGCACAATAGCCAGTTACCGCTTCCGGTGAATTGCACATTTCAACTTTGGCGCGACCAAACCGGTTAAATA
>JAUXAH010000030.1 GCA_030614945.1 Phycisphaerae bacterium | reverse complement strand
TCGCGCAGGGTCTTTATGTCCATTTTTTTCCATCTCCCTCGACTCGGTGGCCCCCATTTTGTTTTTTCTCCCAAACGGTATTGACCATTCCGTTCTCATAAACTTTTCGGGGAAGATCTGGGGTTTTCCAGTTACGCAAACCACACGAACTTAGTTAATTTATTAGGGACTCCCCCCCCTCCGATATGCATTCATCGGCCCCTAAATCGGGATCGGGGGAAAATTTGGGATTTTAGCTTGCAGTAGTTCTCCTTCGCCTCCACAGCCAGATTGCTGCGATCACCACAGCCATCACGACTACGCCGACGATCGCTGGGACGAGGTCTCTAGCGTTATCACCATCCGAACTCGGCATTATGGTTACCTTGAAGGTCCTCTCGTCTTTCTCTTGACTACCCATAGCTGTTGCCACAACGGTAACATCTCTCTCTGTTTCAGTATCAACGTCGCCAACCCCAAAAGTTATGTAAAAATCCGCTGATTGCCCGACCCCTATTGACTGCTCGGGAGGAACTACATTCATTTGACCAACGCCAAGCCCCATTGCCGAAACAACGAACGTATCAGGGGTCGTGCCGACATTCATCACCGTAACTTTGGCAGTAAACTGACCCCCACCAGTTGCCTCGTAGTCGTCAATCGGCTGGATTTGGGTGCTCGTGTCGTTAAGAGCCCACGCGCCCCACGCATTCATTAGCATCATTATACCGAGGACGATACAAATGCTCCCTTGAAATGCATTATCCATTTGTTCACCTCCCTTGAATTTTTCCTGCAAGAGCCTCATTTACCTTTTACCTCCACTCCCGTTCTTTCGCCCGCGCTATTAAATCGTAGTGGGTCAGGTGGGTGTAGCTGAGGGTCGTCTGGATGCGGCGGTGCCTGAGCCAGACCTGGATGTTGTAGATGTCAGCCCCCTGCCTGATTAGTGAGGTCGCCCCGGCGTGCCGCAGCAAGTGGGGCCGCAGCCTGACCCCGACACGGTTCCCGATGCGCGTGACGATCCAGCGTATCCCCGAGTGTTCGAGGTTGTAGATCGAGCCGAGGATGCGCCCGTTCAGGTGGCGATGCAACGAGCGCAGGGCATCATCGCGGCGGGGCCAAGCAACCGCGTAGTCCGGGACGCCGCCCTTGCCCCACACCCTGATCTTGCCCTCGCCCATGTCCACCTCGCTGGCCTTGGTCTGGGATGCCTCAAAGCAGCGGAACGCGAACGAGTAGAGGCCGTGTAGAAGGGCGGACTCCCGGGCGGTGCGGCAGGCATCGAAGCAGCGGTCCATCAGCTCGGGGTTCGGCGGGTTCCTGGGGAGCCAGCGGACCGACACGATTTTAATCTCCCTCGCCTCATCGCCCCGATCCAGGAACCGCAGCCACGCCTTAGCAGCAGACTTCACGCCGTTCACCGTGGACGGGTGGCGGTGCTTCGTCAGATCCGCGAACACCCGGTTGAAGTCGGTCAAAGTCGCTCGGATCAACGGGCAGGGGATTCGGTCCTGGAGCCACAGCAGGCGCTTGCTGTAGAGCCTCATCGTCCCGGCGGCGAGCTGGTTCAGCGAGTTTGCGAAGTCGTGCAGGATAGGGCTACTTTCATCTAACCGTTCTGCGGGTTCGAGTCCCTGCGTAGCCCACGGGCGGGTCGAGACCGTGGCTTCCATCCTCAGTCTTTGCCTCCCCTCTCCATGTCTTCAGTGGGAGTCTGGGGTATTTAATGATTTACCCCCGAGTAATCCTCAAGGGAAAGATTTAAAGGCCCTTGCATACAACCGAAAGTGGAGAATGGAGTGATGAAGGTTAAGATCACGCGCTTGGAATGTTCCAAGTGTGGTCATGTTTGGACCCCAGAAAACGAAGAAGTTCACATTTGTCCCGCTTGCAAGTGTCCCCTTACTAAATATCCTCCGAAGGTCGTGAAGGAGGCAAAGAAATGAGCCCCAAAAAACTCCCCTCCATAAATAATTTGTTTATCAAGGGCGAAATATCTCCAAAAAGGAAAAACGACCTTCGACTAGCGAAGTCGAAGGCGGTGCGTGGACAGGGTCCCTTCGAATACTTGTTGATGCTTGCGGCGGTTCTTGTGATAGTCGCCATTGCGGTTTATTTTCATGTATATTCTGAACCTGAACCCACGATACCCGAACCTACTCGCTACACGATTGAGGGCAAAATAGTGAACGTGGAGATCGGGGGAAGGTTGATGCTCACCTGGGAGAACGAGGACGGAACATTCGCCATGGCCTTTAATATCACGCATCGGTTGCTGCCAATCGGAGAGGAAATTAAGTTGACTTATATCATGTCGAAATACACTGGGTTTCATTCGATAATAAATGTGGAAATCAAGGGGGCGGAAACTTGAAGCCCAAACAAAGGGGACACGTTAAATTACGCGCTTTAGGTTGGGCAACGGTCTTCATTTTTGGTTCTCCGATATTCCTCTTGATAAAACTAGGCCGATCAATTGCTTGGCTCAGGGGAGCTGATGACGTTAACAAGCTCGCTTGGGGTGGTGTTGCAATATTCTATGCCCTAATTATGGGGGCAATATTTATTAATTCCTGGCTTTTTGTAGCTGCTTTATTTACGCTTGCGATTTTCGAGGTGGCTGCGATGATAGCAGAATCTAAGAGAGGTGGTTGCTGATGCCCGACCTGCGACCAGCCGAGTCGCGGACAACTGGAGGCGGTCCCGATTGAGGTTCGCCGACCTTTTCGCCGGGGTCGGGGGGTTCCGGCTCGGCTTGGAGAGAGCTGGTCACGAGTGCGCGTGGAGCTGTGAAATTGACAGATGGTGCCAAGCGGTCTACCGATACCACTGGGGCGAGACGCCAGCAGGCGACGCTAGGCAAGTTCGACCCGATGAGATCCCAGACTTCGACCTTCTCTGCGCGGGATTCCCTTGCCAGAGTTTCAGCACTGCTGGAAAGCGTGAGGGCTTCAGAGACCCGCGTGGCACGCTTTTTTTCGAGATTTGCAGGATTGCTCGGGCTAAAAGACCCCGCCTGCTACTCCTCGAAAACGTTAGAGGACTTCTTTCGGTCGACCGAGGAGAAACCTTCCTCGCCGTTCTTCAAGAGCTGGGGAATCTCGGATACGGGGTGGAGTGGCAGGTTCTTAACAGCAAGGGCTTCGGAGTACCCCAGAACCGCCGCCGCGTGTTCATTGTCGGACATCTTGGAGGACTCCCCGAACAAACGGTATTTCCTATCGAAGAAGATGATGGAGGCAGTGCTGAGGGAGATGCGGAAGCAACGAGCGGGCAAGTTGCTAACACCCTCTCCGGGGAAAGCGCGGGAGGACAAAACGCCAGGGGGAACTACATCGCGGAGGGAAAACCGATGATGGCGCAACTGCCCGTGGTTATACCCGCTCCCATCCGCTTCCTCAACCGAAACCAGAGAAACTTCGACCCAAACACGGCGATGACGGTGGACACCTCATGCTCTACTGGTGTGGCGATACTCGATGAGAAATTTTTCTATACAGATAAGGAACTCGAAACTATCCGTCAAAAAAAGGCCGCCCATCCGTGGATTCGCTGGAAGTCAGGAATCAAGGGTGAGGGTGCTGTTCCATTCCCTGATGACCCGAGCAAGCCAGCGAGAACGATAACGACACAAGAAGGAAAGCCAAACTGCATGACACATGGGATTCCTTCCGGTGTCCGCATCCGCAGCCTCACGCCCCGCGAGTGCGAGCGGCTCCAGGGGTTCCCAGACGACTTCACTAAATACGGAATTAATGAAAAAGGGATAAAGGTCGAAATCGCCGACCGCCATCGGTACGATATGATGGGCAACGCGGTCACGGTCAACGTCGTGGAGTTCATCGCCAGGAGGCTGCCGGCGTGAAGAAATGGGACGAGGAACGGGATTTCTTCCTCGCGCTGGGCGACCACCTGTACGGCAAGGAGGGGGGCTGAACTATGACAAAATATGGTTGGGGGGGCTGCTCTCAGTGTGGGCAAGATGTATGCATCACTAAAAATGGCTTGGCAGTAAGACACGGATTCATCAGAATAAAACGGGGGCATAGGAGAGTAATCGCCCCGCATCTTGATGGCGGACACGATCATCGCCCCTGCCCAGGAAGCAGCAAATTAGTCACTAATGCTTACAGAATGCCAGTTCAACGACGAAAAGGGGGACGGAGGCAACGCCATGACTAACGGTCTGCGACCACCCAAGTCAGAGGCGAGGGGTTCATGCTCATGTTTTATTTGCACCAACGAAGCTACGCGAGAAGTCGAGCTTTCAAGAACTATCAATGTCTGCGAAAAATGCTATAAAAAAATTACATCGCGAAGAGCGAAGCGGTGGAGGGCTAAAAAATGACCCCCAATTCCTGTCCCCGACCTCCAACGCGCGCGGACAGGGGCCCACGGACAAGGAGTGAGCCAGATGTTGACGCTATCATGGATTTTTTGAGAAAACGACAGGAGAGTTTCAAGTTCGCTGATAAGGTCACTTGGGGGCAACTATCGAAGAAGGGCAACCTCAAGTTCGCAAAGAAGGCAGTCGTGACGGATTTCACGTTTGATGTTCAAGTTGGAGTTTGCATCTGGACTGAATCTCCCGTCGAACACGTGCAGGTCGATGTCGATCAGATAGTGAAGGGCTGGGGTAGCAAGGAGAAAGTCAAAAGGGAATTGTTCAGAATCGAGCGAGAAATGGACAGTATGGTGCTCGGCGAGGAGGAGAACTGATGACGATGCGTAAACTGCCGAGGTTGGATTTGATTGACAGCATTCAGGCGGACGTGTCTTGTGCGCAAGGCATAGCCCGACCTCGGCAGGCGCATAATCGAGCCGAGAGGGGGGCGGGCTGATGGGCAAGGCGCAAAAGTTGAGGGAACTCAGAACTGGGCGGAAGCCGAAGTGGAAGGCCGATGTCATGCTCGATGACCACGAGCGGAGGATTAGGGGGCTCGAACAACGGCTGAAGGAACTAGGGGAGGGCTGAACATGGCTGAAAAGATAAACAAGAATGGATTATGTTATGCCTGCGATAAACCGATTGAAAAAGGGACACAATACTATCGATACAAATCTATGACTAACAAAAGCATCAGCAATTTTCACGTAGATTGTTGGGTATCTTTAGATGTCGTTGCTGGAAGTGCTACGCCTCAATTATTGATAATGGGCGAGGAGGTTAAAGAATGAGTTGTCCCCGACCTCCAACGCGCGCGGACAAAGGCCCATCCAAGTCGGAGACAATCACTATGAAAGTCGATTCGATAATGGTGCCAAAAAAGAAGTTTGAACGGTGCGATGTTCTGGGCGTTAAATGCCAACGAACAATTTGCCATTCTTGCGGGTCGAGGAATCCAAAGCGTGAAAAGTTGCTCAGAAACCCAAAGAATCTGCGTAAAGAAACTGCCAAAGAGATGGGATGTCGCTTGTATTGTTTTTTTCACCAAGATGAGGGGTTGTGATGGGTGATGGCTGAGAAATGTCAACACATACTTAAGGATGCAGAAATTGTCTCTGAAAAACAACGGACGATACGATGCAATAAATGTGGCAAACTTCTCCAGAATACAGAGGCACAATTCAAAACAATTAAAAAATGGATAAAACTACGCGACTCTCTGACCACTCGATTAAATATGTACATGAGGGGGCGCAAGCGATGAGCGGCCTGCGACCAGCCATCACGAGCATAGCGGAACTGAAGAAGGCGATTGAAAAATATGCACAGCTTTACTTCCCAAAGGGAGCTGAAGATTATGGCAAAGGATTAAAAGACGGTTCGAGGATTGCGTTAGAAAAAATCAGCGAGTTCGAGGCGGGGCTGAGAACGCGGGTGAGAAAATTGAGGAAACTCTATGACGACAATGATCCAGAGTCGGGAATTGATGAACTCCGCAAGGTACTCGGCGAGGGAGTGTTAGGCGAAACTGAATGTAATCATGAAGAAATCGTGCAAGGAAAACAATCGATTCATTGTGAATATTGCTTAACCTGCGGACGGGTTTTGAGAATTTTAGAGGAAGTGGGGGCGGGGAGAAATGAGTAGGTGTCCCTGTTGGAACTGCAAAAAGCCAGAATGCTATGCGGCCTGTGGAACGCTGATTGGTTGGAGAAATCAGCCCCCGGAAATTTACCTGCGCGACAAGGAGCTTGAACGGATAGGAGGGCGCGTAGCGTGAGTTGTCCCCGACCTCCAACGCACGCGGACAAAGGCGCTCCCCTACGTGGAGCCGAGTCGAAGGCTGAGATAGAACTCAAAGAATGGCTCGATGATACGGGCAGGGGTTATTTTTACCCGAGCATGAAAAGGGTTGAAGAAATTTTGGAGTTCCTCGATACCAAAGCCATGCTCAATAAAAAGGGCAAGACATTCAGGCACATGATCTGGGAAAAATACGTCAAGGGGCGGGGGAGCTGAAAATGACTAAACGAGCCTACGTTCAGTGTCTAAACTGCGATGAGAAATACAATCCGAAAGAAGGAAAGAAGTATTGTGGCAAATGCCGACAGATAACTGAAGTATGGCAAATTTTGAAGAACGGTCGAATTAAACGATTGTCCGATGACGAGAAAATTAAATTCGATGAGATGCAAGATGAAGAAAAACTCGTTGGGACATATTTTCTGAATTGGCCGTTTGCCGAGGACTCGGAACCCGAACTGCATCAGTGGGATGGGGACTCCTTTGAATACATAAGCGTCCGTCCTCACGAATTTCGAGCGACATTGAGAATTTTGGGTCAAATCAAAAAAGCGAGGGTGAGTTCTAATGCCTAACCCCTGTCCCCGACCTCCAACGTCGCGGACAAAGGCGCTCCCCCTGCCAGATGTGATTTATGAGCGATATAGCCCCGGTCAAAACGCCACATTCTACATTAGAGCGGTGCCAAGCCGACGCTCATACCCGAATGGAATTAGGCAGTTCGATAAGCTGGTTTTGCTTGGCATATATGATTGGAAGGCGGGAGAAAATTCTGAGTGGGCGTTCTCTTGGATCGATCAAGAAGCACTGGCTCGTGCTGTTTGTGAGGTGATGGTTAAGCCCGAGGAACGGCGCAAGTTCCTCGATAAGTTCCTAGAAAAGCTACGTGGCGATTTCATCCAGCGAGGCACGATTCATCAGGCTTTTGTGGAGGTTAAACGATGAGTGCTGAACTCAAAATAAACCCCGAATATGAATCCCTTTTACCGCCATTGCCATCTGGTGAATATGCTGCCACTAAGGAATCAATCGAGAAAAATGGGATGCACTTCCCAATAATTGCCAATCCCCGAGGAACCATATTAGATGGACACAATCGTTTCAAGATATGCAAAGAACTTGGCATCGAGCCACGATATGAGATAAAGAATTTTGAAAATCCCTTACTTGAAAAGCATTTTGTAATAGAAGCTAACTTAAAACGGCGGCATCTTACTCCCTTCCAAAAAATCGAGATGGCTCTACCCTTAGTGGAAATAGAAAAGGCACTTGCAAAACAGCGCCAACTGGCTGGAAAGACCTCCCCCTCACATGAGGGGAAGGGTGAAGTTTCTGATATTGTAGGCAAGAAAATCGGTGTTTCTGGACCCATGATAGAGCGAGCCATGATGGTGATTAAAGAAGCCGATAAAAAAACGATAAAAAGACTTAGGGCTGGCACGACAACGATTGGCACCGAATACAAGAAAATAGCACACAACAAGAAGGTCAAGGATTTAGAAGAAAAGGTAAAGAAACTTGAGCTACCAGAAGGACAGTACCAAGTCATAGTTGTTGATCCACCTTGGCAACACGAAGGTGATTATGATGCCAATGCGCGACGGGTAGTTCCAGCATATCCAATGATGCCTTTGGATGAAATAGCAGGTTTGAAACTCCCCATCGGTGACGACTGTGTGCTATGGCTTTGGGCACCAATCAAGAATTTACATGACGCTTTTCACATAATAGAAAAATGGGGCTTTGAGCCGAAAACTATCCTCACATGGGTTAAGGATAAAATCGGTATCGGAAGTTGGCTCAGGGGGCAAACTGAGCATTGCATTCTTGCCACGAAGGGAAACGTTGTAATTAAGCTAACAAACCAATCCACAGCACTCGTCGCGCCATCACAGGGACATAGCACGAAGCCAGATGAGTTCTATCGGCTTGTTGATTCGCTGTGCATCGGACGAAAATTAGACTACTTCGCTAGGAAACCTCGGACTGGATGGGATGTGTTTGGAACTATCGAGGAGGCTCCCCAATGACGCCCCTCGTCTTCCACTGCACCCTTCTCGAGCGCGAGGCCAGCCGCGACGACTGCCACGAGTGCAGGCTTGGGAGCGCATGCGCGGGGATCCCATCACGGTTAATGTTCATTCCTCAAGCTCCCGTTGGTCCGACTAGCGGGCCGCAATACCCTCCGACAATCCGGGAGTCAGCCAGGGTGGGGGTGTCGGGCCAGCGGGAGAGAAATCGCGGGGTGGTAGGAACGGCACCTCGCGGGCCTCATAAGCCCGAGGACTTGGTTCGACTCCAAGCCCCGCGACCATCAGTAAGGCGAAGCGGCTCGGCGGGCAAGGGGGTAGCCTCCGAAATGGGGAAACGTCCAGCTACAATCTGTTTTCCCACCTCCTCGGTCCTCAGCCCGCCAGCCGCGCCTCGAGCTCGAAGGGGTGAGGGATGACTATGGCTGAATGTGATTTGTGCGGTGCGAGTAGAGAAATACTACATCCCCTTGTTTGGTATCTCAAGGGAAATAGATCGCCCTTTGATGATGTAATCGATAGGACCCGACACATCTGCGAAAATTGCCTTGAAAAATGTGCCAAGCTTCACAGGGAAGTAAGGCGGGGGAGGGCGCGGTAGATGGCTGAGAAATTCATTTTCGTGAAAGACGAGCAATTGGAGGATGAAACCTACCTCTGGGAAATTTACGAAAGAACACAGAGTTACAAGAAGGTTCTAACGGAGTTCAAAAAAGAAGGGCTTGTTTTAAAAATCAGCGAGGTGGCGAAGCAGCTTGGATTTCCAAAAGAAAGGATACTAGGCTTTTTGAACAAGCATTATCTAACGGCAGAGAAGTCAAAATCTTACGAGGCAATAGAATACATAGACAAGAAGAACAGAATTGGAATAAGGTTAATCTCAATCGATGTTACTCCACCCATCGAGATATTTCTACAAAGATTTCGAGCATATAATTTTAGGCGTATGGGAAAAGTCTATGAGAAATTCGATGTAGACTCGATGAACGATTTCTTTGTATTCGATAAGGAACTGCTTCGCGCTCGACCAGTCGGGAAAAAGCGGAGGTGAGTGAGGATGGATGTGCATGTTAGCGAGAAAACCTTCGGGAAGATAGTCGATGGCACATTGCTGACCGTGTTCGAGAGCGGCGACACCGCGATAACGTCGATAGGCGGCATAACGGTGATCTGCAAGAAAAGCAAGAGAAACATCCCGCAGAGGATTTTCGATGGGTTGCCGTTCAATCACTACGGGTACTCTGGAATTTCCACAAACGTGCCATCGCTCGGCAATGAGGACCAATTTGATACCGTGATGGAAAATCTCGAAGGGTTGTCGCCGAGCCAACTCAAGAAAATCGAGACCGAAGCGAAAAGATTGCGAGGTGGTGAGTGAGTGAAGTGGGTTAGGATAATCTCCGCGACTACGACCTTCGGTCCGTTCAGGGACTTGGAGGTCGGGCAAGTCAGGCAGATGGCGGATGTCTGGGCTGAGAAGGCGGTGGAGGCTAGAATAGGTGAGATAACCGACGAGCCCAAGCCGGACCTCATAAAGCAATACCAAAAGGGCATGGATGAAGCGCAGAAATTCAAAGAAAAGGGCAGCCCAACTCCGCAGAAAACGGCCTTCGATAAGCTTCTCGAGCTGGTCGGGAACCACTTGATCGAGATTTACTCCGACACGGGCAACGGGAAGTCCAGGCTTGTTTACCACATCGCAACCGAGGCCGAGAGGAGCGGGAAGAAGGTGCTTTACCTCGACACGGAAAAATCGTTGCCAGTAGGTTACGAAAAGCATCTCAAGAACTATGAGGTCCACACTGCAAGGACCGCCCTCGATCTACTGAGGCAATTGATCGACCGAATACGGAGGGCGAGGGACGAGGACTTCAACCTGATCGTCGTGGACAGCATCGGCCTCCCGGTTCTGGCTGCCTTGCCTGAAATGTCGATGCGGGAGAGGGGCGATGCCTTTCAGCTCATGGCCTCCCTGCGATTCCAGATGATGGGATTCGCGTTCGAGCATGGACTGACGATTGCAACGAACCAACCAGTGAGCGAACTCTCCAAAGTTAGTATCGGGGGAAAGGAACCCAAAGTTTTGGAGGGTGAACCTCTTGGGCCTTTTGGTGGAAAAAGCGAGTTCATGGCAAAATTGATTCTCAGGTCGGAGGCGGTTCAAAAGTCGCCGAAGCAATCGATCTTCAAGCTCGTGGTCTACAAGGCCAGGGAACACGGGCAGGAATACGAGTTCGCCAGATTCACCGTAGACGACAAGGGGGTCTCGATAGAGTGGAAAAATTGAGGTGGTCGTGATGGCGAAGATATTCATTCAGAAGGATGATGACGGAAGGCTGCTGACGATTGAGTTCAGAGCGCTCTCGGATAGCGCCGTGGCTCGAAAAATCACCGAGATACAGAATGAGATACGGCTATCGAAAAACAGATTGGAAAAATTGTTGAGGCAGAAAAGCAACCTCGATGCGAAGATTTGCTCGGAGGAAAACGACAAGGCCACATTTGCAGCCGAACTCACGGTTTTTGATAGCGAGAACTTCAAGCAGTGGTTGGCGGTTCAGAAGGCAGACTTGGAAGCCCGAAAGATGGAACACGCAACGGCTTACGCGAAGGCTGACATTTTCCTCAAGGAACACTTGGGCGACAAGATTTACGCGCAGCTTGTCGAGACGGGAGAACTCACCTTTGAAAACAGCGACAACGACACCTTCAAGATAACGCTGGATGGTCGGGTGTTCCGCAAGGAAGGGGATGGATTCGAGCCGATTTGTGTGATAAGACCAAAGGAGTTACCAATACCAGACACCATCCTCGCAATTCTAACCACGCTGAAGGAAGAACCGAACCGAATTTTGAGAGAACAACGAGGGCGGAGGTGATGCGCTTGGTTAAAGTCAGGATATTGGATGAAAGAGGACACAGCAAGGTCGAACTTTCGGTGAAGGAAACGGAGCGGCTAATTCGAGAGAAGGGCGAGCGGTACTTCGTGGCGGACGAGAAGACCGGGAAAATCATCAAGGAAATCAAGCTGCGCGAGAACCAAGAGATCGCGCTGATCCCGAAGGTGACGGGGGGATTGTGATGTCGAACAACCTGCAGAGGTCCGAGTCGGTGACGACCCCCGCGAAGCCATGCGAGCCACCGAAGCGGAGGAGGTGCCTCGACATAGAGTACAAGCGGCGGCACGGGTGCGCGGACAAGTGGGACTTGGTGCTGTTCTTGATAATCGGCTTCTTGTTGGGGATACCGCTCGGGATAGTATTCGTGGTGGGGTGACGGGCGATGGGTAGGATAAAGAAGTTTTTCGGGTTCAAATGCCACGATTGCGAAAAGGAGCTGACGTTAAGGTATTGGCTGAACGCGTGGCGTCGGATGTTCTGGATAAGGTGTGGCGATTGTCTAAAAAGACGAAGTGAGGGCGGTGGTGCGCGGTGAGGTCCGAGGCCGAGGTCAGGGCGCGGGAAGCATACTCAGTGGGATATGTTGCGTTTGGATATAATCAGGTATTGCGTTGCTGGAGATGTGGCGAGAAAATACTTTCTAACGAACCTGTCTTTCATGTCAGCAAGTTCGATGCTAATGGCGACTTGACTATTTCTGATTATCATCTGCGGTGTGCGCCCAAGCGGAAAATGAAGCGTGTTTTAAAAGAGATGGAAAGGGTACTCGGCTCCGGGGGCGGGGAGTGAGAAGCGATGGGTAAATTCGTTTGTCCTAAATGTGGGAAAATTGTTGGATTTTTCGAAGGTGTTGGAGAAGTCCTATGGGATTGCGAGAGTTGGTTTCGTGGACACATCGACACGAAATACAGTAAATCAGCCGATGGATGCCACAACAAAAAGGTGCTGGGCGGGGAGGGTTGAACTATGGTTATTAGAGTTAGAACTTGGATTTGCGAGATTTGCGACGAGAAATATGATACTCCCGAAGATGCTGAACGTTGTGAGGCATCACACAAAGGCGGGGGCGGGGAGGGCTGAACATGGCTGATGAAATCACGAGCGTAGCGGGACTG
>JAUXAH010000273.1 GCA_030614945.1 Phycisphaerae bacterium | reverse complement strand
TCAACTCGTCGTCGGTGAGCGCCGTCTTCGACTTCTTATGGAAGTTCTCCTCCAGCCATTGGGAGAGTTCGTAGTCTTGGTTGAACAGCTTAGCCTGGTATGCCTCTACATAGAGTCGGGCGAGGCTCTCTTCTTCTTTGCCGCGGTCAAACTGCTCATCGGCGGCCGTGAGTAAATCACCTCCGGTTTTTTTCTCTGGCGCTAGTCGCTTTTCCTTCTGGTCTCCTTTTTCTTGTGGTCCTTGAGGGGGAGCCCCTGTGGATTCAAGAGGCTGGTATATCCACCCGACCCAGGCCTCGGCTTCTTTCTCCGTCTCTTTGCTCCACTGCGAGCCCGCCCTGATCAGCGCCTGGGCGAGGGCGAGTTTGTAAGTGCGGAGGAGCAGGGGCTCCCCGTTGTCGGGTGGCAGCTTTGATGCCCCTGGTCCCAAAAGAGTTACTTTGCCCTTGGCGAGTTTGCGCTGGGTTTTCCCACTTTTGTCTGGATAGACTGCTCCTTTGCCATTTTCGATTCTTACCCGGCTTCCCTTGGCTGATTCCGGGATGGTATCCTCGGCCTTGGCGGCGGTGAGGTCGACGCCGATCGAGCCTGTTCCATCTTCGACAACCAGGAATTGACTCCAAAAATCAGGACGCCCCCCGGTGCCCTTGCGCTCGGCCGCTTGCAAGACCTTTTTTAAGGTCCCTTCCAGGGTAAGGTTAGTTTGGCCGACAAAGAACTTCTCTTGTAGACCCAAAAGCTCCTTGATGCTTACGATCTCACTCAACTTTGCCTTCTCCCACCAGATACACTTAGAGGACTAAACCTTTCAGGGTTTATCCTCCTTGGTATCTGGTTTCTTTTTCTGGATGAGTTCAATGGTGATGGCGACAAGATGGTTTTGCGTCGGTGGTTCGATGAGACTAACGAGCATCTGAGCGATATCCTTGATTGAGGAGAAGTAATAAGGTTTCTTTTCTCTCAGGGCCATATAGCCTGATTCACCTCGTGATAAAATAAGCGTTCGTCTCATGACTTGCCTCCTATGTTGTGGACGTCGAGGTCGTCAATTAACATCCCGGGCTCGGTAAAGATGAGCGAGCGCTTTCCGTTGCCGTCGCGCCGGATGTAGAAAGCCCGGGTTGTGGGAGTGACAGGAGCATCTACCTCGCCTGTCACTGGCGGGCGCCTGGCGTCTGCGAAAAAAACCTGGATCCTCATGGTGATCTCCTTGAAAATGTCCTCTAACCTGAGGCTAATAGCTTGGCGGTGCTCACGGTACTCTGCCGCAGTGAGTTCTCCCTTTTGTCTGCGGCAAAGAGTGCAGCAAGTAAGAAGGTTATCAGGTAGAGTTTTGCCGCCACGGCATTTAACCAGGTCGTGGCAAAAGTAGGAAGTGGGCTGGTGGCAGAAGTGACAGAGGCCCTTGTCGCGGGCTAAAACTTCGCGACGGTAGGCTAGGGGAATATACGAGGGGTCAAGCTCGGTGTGTTTGATGAGAAGACTGCAAGGGATATTCATGGTTCGCTCCTGATTTAGTAAGCTGGGCTGAGAATACAAAAAAAGCCCATTCTTTGTTTCGAAAGAATGGGCGGCGGCAGCACTAGGCGTAACTTCGGCAACCCAGCCACCATTTAACAGGTCTGTGATTTTGCGCCCTATTCTTTCGAATAGTTTGCCTTTGTCGGTTACGGCGCTCTCAAAACTTGAGCGGGTGACAAAGAGCCAGTGCAACGATAATAGCAGAAAAATGGCGATGGGGAAGATGGCAAAAAGTGAAGCTAGACGGGGCTTTAGATTCGCAGGCGAAAAACTAAAGCTGGCCCTCAAGTTCGGTACCGCAAAGTAGGAAAAGACAAGGGATGGGGGAGAGGCTCGAAAAACTGAAGAAGCAGATTGTGGTTTACATAATATCTCGAGTAGGACACAAAACGGCGGAGATAAGCGGTAGGAAAGGATTTGGAGGGTAGAAAGGATCTGGGTTACAAAAAAGGGGTGCCCCGGGACCGATTCAAGTCCCAGGGCTGGAGAAATTAAATGTACCCCGCCCGCTCGTGAAAGAGCAGTGCGACTCAAGTTTAGTTGAAATTTTTGAAAGCAAAGCCCCTGAACGTGGTACATTTGAAATCTCTCCAAGATACAGTATAATGATTTTTGCATGATTGTCAAGGCCTGGGGCTGACGCCTTGGGGAGAAGCGGGAATGCGGGCTCGGGCTCCCTGCCTTGAGAGGAGGAAGAAGGATCCCCAGAGCTTCTTTAATCCTTCTGCTTTGATGGCAGACCTTAATCCTGTTCACTTTCCTCTTCCTCAAATCTTGTCCCTCTCTTGACCATCTTCATTATCATATCAGTTCCCAGAATGAAAAGATTGACAAAAACAGCTATGAATAATACTATCCCAGAAACGAATAGAAGTAAACCCAGGGTTCTCATGTTGCTCCCTTGATGAATTGGGACCTTTTCCCGACCCGTCCGCAGTGCCTGCAGGTGAAATTAGCCAGTTTGATGCGGTAATAAACGTTACGGCTGGTGCACCAGGGACAAATCGGTTCCTCTTTTTTAAAACGGGGAAGATTCCACTGTTGCATTAGTTGGCTGATCCGTTGTTTGCTCACTCCGGCTATGCTTCCTATCTCTTCTAGAGTTTTACCCTCGTCGCGGAGCTTCTTCACCTGGTCCTTAGTTAGTTTCATTGATTTTTCTCTCCGTCTAGGTATGCAAGAGCTGATCCATCTTCTGCTTCATCCACGTTGTACCGTATGACCTTGTTGGAGCCAGGGACTAGTGAATTAAGGGCCCCGCCGGGGATTAAGACGTATTCGAAAGGCGGTGCTGGGTGTTGAAGTAAGGTTTTTTCTGGAAGCCTTGCTACGATCCGACCGAATCTTATTTTGGTTAGTTTCATCTCCTCCTCCTTTGCTAAAGCTCCCCCTCATCGGCGGCCGAGTAGTATTTATCCTTGCCGATGATGATGGAGTCACGTAGTTGAATTTGGAACAGCTCACAGGCTTCTTTTATTCGCTGGAGTGCTTTTTTGTCCTCGGCAGATGGATCGGGGCTGCCTGAGGGGTGGTTGTGGAGCACTATCAGGGAGGTGGCACCGGTGAGCAGAGTTGTTCGGAGAATATCGGCGGGGTTAGAAAATGCCGAATTGATTGGTCCGATATGCGCCACCTGCAAACATAGAACGATATCATCAGCGGCCAGGTGTAAGACGAGGAGCTTCTCTTGAGCGGTATCCGCTAGGTCGCAGAAAAGGTCGTAGGCCTCTTTGGAACGACACACTTTGATTTTGTCTGGCTGTTTGTTGCTCTTGATTGCGACCTCCACTTCTCGGAGGTGGCTGGCCTCTCTCATAACTTTTTGGTCCTCCCTTTCCAGTTGCTCCCTTTCTACTTGCGTTATTTCTATTTTTTCACTTCCACAGTTTAGGCAAGAAAGTAGATGGCCGTCCTTCTTGGCGAAAGGGTATATTTCGCCGCAGATCTCGCACTTTTGAACA
>JAUXAH010000539.1 GCA_030614945.1 Phycisphaerae bacterium | reverse complement strand
TCCAAAGAAACGGATACCAGGTCACACCGAGCATCACATCTATAACCTGCTCGATGGCAAGGCTTCCCGCAAGATTTTCCTCCCCCCCCACGTTGCCGGTGCAGTTAACCAAGTCCTCAAACATCACGATCTTAGCTATCGCTTGCTCCCATACGAGGACAAACTTGGAGTGAAACGTGAAAGATCCAATTGATCTCCCAGCTAGATCTGTTCACCGGTTCGCTTGCGTGAACATCATAACCGGTCACATCCGCCGTGTAAAGACCATGACTTCAGAGCACGCTCTCCGGATCAATTCCTACAATCACATGAAAGAAAGCGGCTACAAATGGCTATGGAACGATCAGTATGACTTCAATGACAAGCTGAATGATGACGCTCGTCTTGTCCCACCCGGTTGATCGATGCTCTTTATTCATACAGATTCGAACAAATCGGCAATTTTGATCGTCAATCCTTTGCTACTGGACGATGACTAACTCGTATCACTTCTTTCAGACCATCATCTGCACGCATTGCGGGCACGAAATCAAGACACCTGTCTACTGCGGCAACCGGTTCTGTCCCGTTTGTTCAGTTCCTCGCCTGGCTCGCGTCCGACGTCGATTGAAGTTCCTGGTGAAAAATACCAAGATGCCAACCGGTTCGACCTTCAAACATCTCACTCTCACAATTCAAAATCAAGATGATCTTCCCAAAATGCTTAAGGATATCGTTAAGTCTTTCAATAGGTTACGACATCGTGCAGCCTGGAAGAACAGGGTTAGCGGCGGTGCATTTGTGCTGGAAGTTACCGGGCGTCCAGGTAATTGGCATGCTCATGTCCACGCTCTCATTGTCGCGCGTTATTTCCCTTTCGATCAGCTCCTCAAACTATGGAAGGCGGTCTCCACAGGACAGGGTGTCTATATCCAGCACAAGCCTGAAAGCCAAGTCATCAGCCACCTCTGTAAATACCTCTCGAAACCCGACGTCCCTGACCAGATCATCGAAGAAGTCAGCGCTGAACTAAAGTCATACCGGATGTTTCAACCGTTCGGATGTTGGTTCAAGTTGATGAAGAAATATGTCGATAAAGGATTTCCCTGTCCGGAATGCAAGAGCCAAGCCTGGATACCTTACGACATCTTCTACAACAGCCTGACGACCAAATATCGCTATGGTTAGCTGCCAAAATGAGGGAGTCTACAGGAGATCTCTCTCCTGCAGACTCTGAAACTTACGTTGTGTCCGGAAGGTCCTGCCGGCGTTGCGACCGCTCTTGATAATTAGTTACTTACGTTTTTTGATCAAAATCGATTTTGAACGTAAGTGTTTACCGGTTTCCTTCTATCCGGAAAAAACAAAATCCGATCATAACTCCCCTCCAACTGGATGGAATTTACGGCGTAAGTTTAGGCGTCGCTTGTTTCATATGCCACGCGCTTTTCTGTCCATACTGATCGGTGTATCTGATCAGGAACCAATACCAGGTATCTTCAACCAAGCCGGTCGCTGTAAACACTACCAGGTTGCCTGCAACCCACGCTCCATGTCGAAACCGCGAATGAACCTCTTGCCTCGCCGGTGATTGAAATGGACCGGCTATCCGCATTTCGTTTCTGTCTGCAGCGTCTGCAGTTCCGGCATGA
>JAUXAH010000280.1 GCA_030614945.1 Phycisphaerae bacterium | reverse complement strand
AAGGAAAGGATGCAAAAATCGGGGAAACATTGACAGGAACAGGCAACATTCGCGAAATCATGAGGCGATAGTTATGAGAATGTTTCGGCTGGTGATAGAGGGAGCTGCCTTTTGTGGCCTACTGGTGTTTTGGATGGGCATGGCGTGGCACTACTGGGGGATGCTAGAGATTTACGCGGCGAACAACTACCACATCACCCATACGGAGCTGTACATAGCCGTCGAGTCTTGGCTCCTGCTGTCGCTCATCGTCATCACACTACTGCTGCTGAAGCTGTTGGGCATGGGGAGAGACTACGTTTACGTTGAAGATACAGGAAAAAGGGGGGAAGGCAAGATCGCCAAGTGCGGGTAGTTTAATCCCCCCATGTTTTTAAAAAAGGATGAATTTCGAATATTTTCATGTCGACTTTCGCCAGCTCCCTGTCCGTTTCCATCCGGTCACGGACCACGTACCTGTCTCTGATGGTCCTCCTTCGCTTCCATCTGAGAAAAGTGTGGACGAGCTTCTCGCTGACATCGCGGTCATCAAAATAAGTGACCAAACGTCTTCTGATTGAATGCCAGCCATACCCCTCTTGGTGCTCAAATCCTAGGGTCTCCTCTATTCGCACAAATGCCTCAGACATCTTCTTCTTGCTAATCGGCTCCAGCCCCCCAGGGTGTACATAGGGGATTATCTCGTCCGGCATGATGTGTGTTCTTGGCTCCCCTCGCTTTCTGGTCTCTACCCTCACCAGCCTCCTTTCTTTGTCGAAACTGTCCTCGCCGAGCCTTGCCAGCTCTATTCTTCTGCCGCCATACACTGTGGAAACGGCGAATCTCGTGCAGTCTGGCGGATTTAGGGTACCCCGCTTGGCGCATATTATCATCTCTTTTATTCTCTCCTCGCTGAAAATCGGCTGGAAAAGATCCTCCGGCCTTGGCTCGGGTGGCGCCTCCCTGGATTTGAATGGCCAGTTCCTCTCAAGCACGTTCTCGACCAGCGATTTCAGGAAGAAGTAGTGGAACCGCACGACGGAGGACTTGTACCCCTTGCGCCTAAGATCGGCGATGAACTTCTCAACATTCGATCGTGAGAACTCCAAGTCGGGGATTGATCTGTACGCTCTGTTCAAGGCCAGATGGTACTTTTGCGGTGTGTCCTCCTTGGCCTCGACAAAGGCTAGGTGGTTGTCCATCCTTTCGCGCAGGGTCTTTATGTCTAGTATTCCAGCCATTCAACCACTCCAGTGTCCGCGTCCCAGTACAAGTGATGACAGTCCGCATCGTTCCATTCCTGTGGGACGGTTAGGTTTTCAAATGTGGCAGTAGTGGAAAGTCCATCTGGCCAAACCGATGGGTACTCTAGAATGTAATTATCCACAACAAACAAATGGCACTTCAAAATGCCCTCTGGTTCCCCATAGTTGAAAGTATATAAAACCCACGGGAACTTTAGGTTAAACTTGACGGTTATTATCTCTCCTGATGTATATTCATACACGTAACAGCTGTACCACCAAGGATCCCACTTCCTTATTAGTTGGAGTTCGCCATCCTTGTAAATTTCGATGTTGTCTACTACGCCTTCCTCGCTAGTGTCAAATCTTATGGGTCCCCTCAAATCCGCCTTGACTCGCTGGGGGAACAATCCGTAACACACCAGCCCGGCAACCGCCACAACACCCACGATCGCGGCGATGGAGATAATCCGCCTGTGCTTCCCCTTTCGCTTTGGAGTTGCCATAATTCACCCCCCCTTTGTTTTTTTCCCCAGAACGGAATATAGTATTCCGTTCCTATAAACCTTTCGAGCAAAATTTTCAGTTTTAGGCTGACCCAGACCACACGAATTTAGTTAATTATAATGGGATTCCCTCCCCCCCGCCGGGAAAAAACACACCCCTAACTGCCAATCGGGGGAAAAATTCGGTCTTTCGCTAATGCTTTCGCCTTCTCACGCTTCTCCGCCATCCCTTCGATCGTACGGGTCGTACGATCCCTGCGCTTTCTCCACATGTCGAGCCCCCGGACCTTCATCATTCCGACCTTACCGTATGGGGGATACGTAATTTTCTGGAAGTGGTTGCGGGTGGAGATGTGCGCCACCCCGCGTGGCACATCCCCGCAGACCCACGGGTAGATCTTCCAGCCGTCCGGGTGGCGGGCCCCTTGGCAGAACCCCCGGTGTGGAACGATGTTCGGCGTGCGCCAGTCGAGCTGGGACTCGGCCTGGAGCGTCGCGTAAAACGAGACCTTGGCCTTCCGCGCCTGCGACATCGTTAGGGCGAACTCCTCCGCTCGCCTCCAGTTATCTTTTCTCATGTACGCCGGGCAGATCTCCTCCATCTCGTCGACGCACACGGTGGTCCACTCGCCTAGGGACTCGTCGATAAGGAACTGGATGAAGTCCATGACGTCGAGCGGGTCCCGGATGTACACCACGTTTAGCCTGTGTGGTTCGGCGTAGGCGACGACATCCTTAAAATCGGTAAAGGGGACGCTTTTGATTTCCACGGGCGAGCGGTCGAGGAAAAAGTTCAGCTTCAGTCCGTCCTCGACGAGAAACAGCTTTCCAAATTTTCGGTTGGGCGCCCACCCCGTCGTTGCGGTTTCGGGGACCCGCCGCCACTGACAATAGGTGTCGCCGATCCAGTATATCTTCTCCGCCGCGACCTGCTCGTATTCTTGTCTCACCTCTTCATCGATTTTTCCCTCGCGCAGATCCCGTGCGACCTGCCGCTTGTTGGCGAACAGCCTGTTGATGATGTGAACCATGAGCGCCGTTTTTCCAGACCCGACGTCGCCGGTGGACATCCAGCTGACCCCGCGGCGCCACGGGTCCCTGATGACGAGCTCCTGAAAAAGGTTTGGCTGAATTCGACGCGGGACCGGCGGCCTGTGTTCGGAGAGGAGAGCCCGCACACTTTTCCCATCTCCGTCGTCGCTGGAAAGAAGATCCCGCACGCTTGTTTTGATTTCGCTTTCCTCCATAAGCTCACTCCTTGTCCGGCGTCACCCCGCTCCCGCGGTACCATTGTTCCGGACTCATTGTCATTGACGCTTTGATCGCCCGAGGAAACACGCGAAGAGCCAGCCTCCTCGCTTCCTTCCAGAGCTCGGATATATCGTATTCGTTCCCCTCATCGTCGCAGAACACCTTTGTGGTGAGATACGGCATAAACCTGAGCGCGTCCTCGGCGTTTTCAATGGTGACCCCCGCTGGAAATTCTTCGCAGACGATTCGGCGGAACTCCCCGTCCGCCTTGACCGCGGTCCCTTGGCCGATGAAGGCACGACTGACCCAATCGTTGAACTTGTGTCTCTCTTTCCCGAGGAGCGGACATTTATCGCGCACCATCTCGTTCAGGAGATCGAGAAGGAGACCCTGAAAAGTAATCACGTCCTCATACGTTCGCCTGAT
>JAUXAH010000287.1 GCA_030614945.1 Phycisphaerae bacterium | reverse complement strand
CGAGTTTATTGGTACAGAAGACGAAGTTGAAGTCGAAAGTTAATCCTCATCAAATTTACCAAAAATACATCTATTGGAGGGTTATTTTTACCTACAAACTTGACGGGCACCCGTGTGTGAGATTTATTTCTGGCGGCTAAGCGGCTTTATGCCTTGATTAGGAAGAACGCCGTGTCCAGAGACTTTGGGAGCAAGGTCGTATGTTCGAAACACCCCCCCGCTATGAACCTACGACCCAGATACAAGCAATCTTGCAGCATGGAACTTACAACCAGAAAATTTGAGGCCGAGACCTCTATAATGACGAATAAGTACTATCCTGTAACCTCTTCCAGTAATTCCCGAGTTGGTTTTCTGGCCAAGCCTCACGTTTACTGCTTGACAAATGACAATCTATATATCTATACTCTCGCAAATGGCCCGGTGGTTGAACTTTTAAGGACATAACGGTCTGCCGCTTTTTTGAAGGTTGACAGTGAAGGAGATTATTAAAAAGAAGAATCTGATGAAAGATGGTGGTGTTGACGAAAGTCATATTTTTCCCTGTCATGTTGGTACAATCAACACTTTCCCACTTGGCATTTTGTATGTCACACCCACTCAAATTAGTCCCACGAAATTGCACGGCGTTAAGGAAACTTTCGCTTAAGGATGTGTTCGTCATGATGGCCCTATCTACCAAGCGAGCACCGTCTAAATTAATCCCCTTAAAATCCATTCCTTTTAATGAAGCATCAATACGACTTAGTATCCCTATCGCGTTACTTGCTGCTACGACCAGTTGCCTTCCTGTTTCGCCTCTTTTTGGTTTTGATAGCGTAGTTCCTATGCGAGCTTCGTCTATAGTCTCATGCAACGATTGTTTCGTATCTTGCTCAGCGCTTACGATTAGTTCGGCGAGGAACTGAGCTATTTCATCTCTAAGGCCACACTCTCCCATCTTTCAACGAGCAGTTAGCCTCCTTGAGAGGTCTTCCGGCGGGGATGGTCGGCCAGGTCAGCTTAATGACTACCGATATAATCGAATCACTGCCCGATGCGTTTTTGAAAAACAAGTAATTGTCTTTGTTTCCGCAACGACCGCTGTAGAATCCTCGCGCGCCATCGCCTTTACAATCTCAACAAACCGCTTGACCATCATCGCGGCAGGCCAGGTCCGCTTGGCACGGACCGGATTATCCTCGCACCAGACCAGCGCCAACGGCAATATCACTGCCTCAATGCTCGTACCCTCAAGCTCGCTCGCCAATTGAGCAAGAGCATTTGGCACTTGCACCGGCATCTCAACCACTTCTGCGATACCACCCTGGCCTTTGCACATCCCGGCAGAACCCTTTATAAAATACTCCCTGCACGCCAGCGGTCTCTGCTCATAGATGGTACACACGCCGTTGTCTAAAAAAGGACAGACCAGCTTCAAACCCGCATACCAGTCTGACACCAGATCCAGGTCAACCGGGCTCGCCGGGGATACCTGTGCTGGTTGGCCCATGAATTGTTTTGGGGGTTTTTGACTCAAGATACGGCGCGCCGCAAGAAGACAGGCTCTCGACATTGATTCACGGCGATATGCCGGAGCGGCTGAAATCTCTTCCTTCAACCGAAGTGCTTGCGGAACTGACAGTGGCACAAGGCCAGGTTTGCAACAGGCTGAACAGCCCTTGCAACAAGGGATGCGGCCCCCATCGCTGCGTATGCTTTCAAGTACGACATCGGTAATTTTTGCGCAAAGCGTACGGGTCAGCGGGACAATGTCGGCCAGTCTCGCTTGCCCTTTGCCCACATCAATAGGGAAATTCACCTCTTTACCGAGGATATCAAGTTCAAGACTGACAACATCTGTGCCACAGTTGTAAGTGTCACCGGTCCCCATGGCTCCCGGCCCGACCGTTGTTGGCGGATTTTCAGCCATTAAATAGCTTCCAATCCTCCTCCATTAGCACTTCTCTAAACGCTGTGTTATGGGACTTATACAAGACGCATGTTCGTAGCGCCCCCATATCAATGGGATACTTATGATCTTATCGTCAATATTGGACAACCCCTTAGCAACTAATTTGGCAATCTGAACAATTGAGCCGCATATTTCGTGGTTTTTTAACAGGGACGGACGGAAAGAACCTTTGCCTTTGACGAACTCCCAAAAAAACGAGGTTGACTCCTACGCAGAGATTGATGAAGAAATCAATGAGGCTTATCGAAATTTTTGCAGGTTCCCAGTACGGGAAATCTATACGACAGGAGCCAGATTTGCAAGGAAAAAACGGCTGGTGAGTTAGCTATGAGTTCGCCTTAGTGCGTCGATTTGAGCCGTGTTGGGCGGGAATGATAATGTGAGAAGTATGGCCTTGTTTTTTATAATTTGTTTCGCAGTCGCTCGGATTCGGTAGCTTGTTTGAGTATCCTTTTTTCTTTCGGCGTCAGGCTGTGCAGGCCGGACTTGTGGACTTTCTGCAGGATGCGGTCGAGCTCTAATTGAAGATTGCGTTGTGCGGCCATTTTTCTTTCCCATGCACCGGAACGGACTTTTAATTTGAATTTAGCCCGCCAGGACTGTGAGACTACGTAAATGGCTCCTGCTGCCATACCGCCCAGGTGAGCGGCTTCGCCGCCTGCATTCGAGCCTTTGCCTAATATAATCACGGTTGCTATGAAGAGACAAATAATAGCCGCTACCCTTATAGGGACCGGAAAAACAATAATAAAGACGACAAAGTGCGGGAAAAGGATAGCACAAGCAGCCAACATTCCCAGAATTGCTCCGGATGCACCTATAAGAGGCAGGACGCCGAGCATGGGATGAGGTAAGATTATTCTCATTGCAAGCAAGGCCGGATAAAGCAGACCGCCAACAATGCCACAGCCGAGATAAAATACCAGGAACTTCTTACTGCCCCAGTGGCGTTCGAGTGTTGGGCCGAGGAAGAACAAGCCGAGCATATTAAAAAGGAGGTGGAGCATATCTCCATGCAGAAACTGGTAAGATACAAGCCGCCAAACCTGCAGTGTTTTCAACCAAGAGGCCGGGTAAACCGAAAACCACAATGTTAATAGCGTGTTCCCTCCCAATATCTGCATAAAATAAACCACTACGTTAATAATTAACAGCCACTTGACGACGGGCGTAATGCGCGGAAAATGCATCCGCATTTGGGGGGTATGGCGGTATTGCGACTGGAAATCCGCCTGAGTATAATCTCTATCGTAAAGTCCCATTTATTCGTTTCTCGATATTGACTCTTGCAATTACCACTCCCTCACGGTCGCGGCTCTGTCTGTGTTTGGTATTATTTATTATATATTATGGTCAATTTCCCAAAATGTTCAA
>JAUXAH010000468.1 GCA_030614945.1 Phycisphaerae bacterium | reverse complement strand
AAACAGAACTCCTTTGATGTGACTCACACCTATCTCCTTTTATAATTTCACTTATTCCATACTACTTTTTGTTCATGCTGGCTAACAAGTTATTCTAAGGTTTCCGTGTATCACATAAAATTATAGCTAAAAGGGCTTGCTTTACAAGTACATTTTGCCTACATTGCCCTTTGCACGCTATAACCTAACTGAGTATCACATAAATTTAGGTGTTACTCAGGTCTGGAGAACACATAATGCAGTTAGTACCAGAGAAGCTTAAGCGCCAGAATCTCACAAACCTCCTCACACGGCCACTTTACGCCTGTCCCACGCAAAAATAGATCTGACGCCAAAATTAGGTAACTTTCAAGATTGATTTCTCCCAAATATTCCTGTATAATCAGTTGTCAACAGTTATTCAGGGAGTTTACATAAGTCGTTGAAATTAAACAAGTTCTTTTTGAGTACGACAGGCTTGAATTGTACAACAGTATCTCAAAAACAGTGTCAAAGCGTGCAGGAACGCTGTTTATGAAGTTAAATGGGAAATCCCAGATTAAGGAAATCACAATGGGCACTAACAGAAGGAACTTTCTAAAATATTCTCTTGGAGGCGCTTTTGCTGCCCTTTCACCGCCGAGCCTATCCTCTGTTGCGTCAGGTGCTTCTAAAAAAAGCATCAAGAAAAAAAATGTTCTTTTCATTATCGTCGAAGACCTGAAGAATATAATGGGCTGTTATGGCAACCCCCTCGTCAAAACTCCCAATATCGACAGGCTCGCCCAAAAAGGCCTGCGATTCGATCGCGCTTACTGTCAGTATCCTGTCTGCAATCCAAGCAGATCCTCCTTTATGACAGGACTCAGGGTCGACACCGTAGGTATCTATGAAAACGTCACCCCATGGACCAAGCATATAGGTAATGTAACTACCATGCCGCAATTTTTCAAAGATAAAGGCTACTACACCGTTCGACTAAATAAAGTATTCCATGGGACAGGAGAACACGACGATCCCAAAGCATGGTGCGAAATGTATGATATGGGTACAAATGAACTTGGCCTCACCGGTGAAAAAAGAAATCTTACGAACGGAGTGGTACCATGGTGCAGCTGGCTCGCTGCCAATGGAACCGATGAAGATCAACAGGACGGGATCATCTCGTCAAAAGCAGTAGAACTGTTGAAACAACAAAGAGAAAAACCCTTTTTCATTGCCTTGGGTCTTGCAAAACCGCACGACCCCTTTAACGCTCCGAAGAAATATTTTGATATGTACGATCTAAATGAACTGATGCCACCTGTGGTTCCGGAAAACAGGTCTCCTGAGGCCGAATATACGATCGGAAGTGCATGGAAGAAATCTTTTGACAAATTTACTCTACAGGACAAACGGGAATACTTAAGAGCATACTATGCCTGCACTACCTTCGTGGATGCTCAGGTTGGAAAAGTCATTGACGCAATGGACAACCTGGACCTTTGGAAAGATACTGTCGTTCTCCTCATCGGCGACCACGGCTATAACCTCGGCGAACATGACTGGTGGAACAAGAACGTTTTATTCGAGGACTCATGTAGAGTCCCCATGATCGCAGTCGTAGATGGTGAAACAAAACCGGGCACCGTTTGCGGTGAACTTGTCGAATTAGTTGATATCTTCCAGACTTTTGCAGACCTTTGCAGCCTTAAAGCACCTAAAAACCTCCAAGGCCTAAGCTTCAGACCACTACTAAGCAATCCTGATAAAAAATGGAAAAAAGCCACCTTCTCGCAAGTCAGAAGACGAGGCAACTTAAACGGTATGAGCATTCGAACAAAACGATGGCGATATATCGAGTGGCAGCAAAAAGGCAAAGTCAAAGCAAGAGAACTCTATGACCATGCAAGTGATCCCGGCGAATATAGAAATCTTGCAAAACATCCTGATTTTAAAGATATATGCAAAGAATTA
>JAUXAH010000604.1 GCA_030614945.1 Phycisphaerae bacterium | reverse complement strand
GGCTTTGCTAATTTTTGCCGGAGAAAGCAAACGACAAGAATATTCTGAAACGTAGGGACTCAATAGCTTCTCCTTTCTAAAGTATTGCCAGAGGACTAGACTGACGACTGGACAAGCAAAGAATTGCGTCTAGCCCTCTGATTGGCTTGACACACACGGCAACGCCTTTGACCGCTTGGGATACCAGCCAAAGGGAAGTAATGCCAGGCAAGAGATAGGCTAGTCCCTCGCCTGTTATAACTCTTCCCGATATGTACAAGGCTGAGCTCTATGGAATTTGAGAGCTATAATGACCGCTAATATCAACTTCCTCGGTAATATCCAATTGCGCAAAGAATTTGTTTAATTCTTCGAGATCTACTTCTATTCGGCTGATTGCAATGTCGAGCTCCTCGCCACGTTTATTAACCTGCTCGTCAAGCTCTCTAATCCCCTTCTTCAGAAGTAATATGGCTCTTTGTAAGTGTAACACTTTTAGATTTAAACTTTCTAATTCTTCCTTTATCTGCATTTTTGTTTTTGTCCCGAGAAATTTCTGTCCAGAATTGCCAAAACGATAATAATTCTTCCAGCATTTCTTGGTGGTGGCAGGAGCGACCAGATAAACTCCTGCCACTATACGCTTGACTGACGAAATTCAGGCTAATTGGCTATTCAGCCTATTTTAGCCCAACTAAACCTGCTTTGCTTCTCTAATGACAGAATTAAGACTGACTTCCAACTGATTAATAGTAATGTAGGTCGTCTTAAAGTTACGAATATCTTGAGTCAGAAATTTGAGATCTACATCAACCGCCCGGATATGATTGCTAATATCCTTATGAAGTGGTTGGATTTGCTTCATATACCCTGCAATAGCGTCGATTGCTAGTTGCAATTTTTGTGCTTTTTTCTTATAATATGCTTCGGGGTTAGTCACGACTAGCTCCCTTTTTTATCCGGCTAGCTGCCTGTGGGCTAGCCGGTTATTTTGAACGTCTTTTTTTGCTCAACGCTTGTTTAATATCATTAAGCAGAGAAAGCAAGAAATATTCATATTTGGAGAGTTTCTCATTGAGAAAGAGAAAGTCGATTTGACCTTGAGAGTCTTTCTTAAAATCTTTGGTAATACCCTCTAGCCAAGGATCAGCACGGGCAACTTTAGGTAATCCCTTTTTTTTAGCTTCCTCTTGCAGTTTTAATATTTTTGCTCTTGGATTTACTTCATCGGGTAAATCGGGACCGGTCATTTTTTCCTCTTTTCAAGTGCTTCTATTCTATTACTCAGCGTCAGATTAATAACTTTTCGGCTATTAATTACGCTTTCAACATACCTTTTCAAGTCGTTAAATCGTTTAGTTTCTTGCCTAAGATATTCTTTGATAGTATCGTCTTTAA
>JAUXAH010000392.1 GCA_030614945.1 Phycisphaerae bacterium | reverse complement strand
TATTGATTATTGAGATACGAGATGCGAGAGTAAGACGAAATGGCTCATGAGGGTCTTTGGGAACAACTTGACAAGCTGGACGGGCAGAAAACCGCTAAAAGAGCGAAGTGCCAATACCGAAGCTCTCCGGAGCGCCACGTTATCACCCTGCTGAACACCGAGTATGTAGTTAATCTTTCGGATAAGGAGATTTTTTCCGAGCAGTCAGGTTCACCACCGGTAGCCGCAGAGTTTCTTGAGCAGCTTTGCATTCTTACGTACCTGATAAACGCTCAAGATTTGGCGCTCGCCAACAAACTTGCCAGGCCTGAAACTTTGCCGGGCGGGCAGTTTTTCTTCAGAGGGCTGCACAGCCCCCCTACCGAAAAATTGGAAAGCGCATTTGGGCAGTGTCCCGAACGGTTATACGAGGTTTCGGAGCGGTTTGGCGCTAAACGATGTGAATTCGGCGATGCTTCCATTGAGCTGTACGTATTGCCCCGCATCCCGTTAACGATAGTAATCTGGCGAAGCGATGAGGAATTCGGCGCCCGAGCATCAATACTATTCGACCAAACCGCAGGTACTCACCTACCGTTGGACGCCCTGGGAGCGGTCGTGAATCTTGCGGTGGAGGCATTAGTAAAGGCCGCTACAGACAGCGATTAAACTGCTCCGTTACGCGGATGGGAATTGTGGGAAATCTCACCAAGCGGTCAGGAGCTTGTTGTGACAGTGAACACCTCTTAACGGCTTGCGTATAAATAACCGGAAGCGACCTGCTTGACGGCATTAGAGAAAAGTATCTGTATAGAATAGTGCTTGACAGCATAAAAGAAGAGTATTAGCATGCAGGATTTAATGCACGGCCCGATTCTATACTATTCAAATATGGGAGCGCACACGGCCCAGATGAAAGGCCGTTATTACATTTGTAATGTTGGGTGCAAAAATAGCAATCGGCGGCAAAGGGGGTGTAGGTAAGACCACGGTCTGTGCGGTCTGGGCACAATTATTTGCTCAAGATGGATTTGACGTCCTTGCGATTGACGCCGACCCAAACACCAACCTTGCTTCAGCTTTCGGCATACCTTCCGAGCAAAGCCCGGAGCCGCTTATCAAAATGAAACAGCTAATCGCCGAACGTACCGGCACCGGAAAAGAGGCAGTGGGGACGTACTTTAAGTTAAACCCTAAGGTCAGCGATTTACCGCAAAAACACTGGGTTGAAGTTAATGGCGTAAAATTGCTGGTTTTAGGCGCTATTACGCAGGCGGGGGCGGGCTGCGCCTGCCCGGAAGGAGCGTTCTTGAAGGCATTGCTGACACACACCATACTGCAACGGCAAGAGGTGGTGTTAGTCGATCTGGCTGCGGGCGTTGAGTTTATGGGCAGAGCAAGCGTTCAAGGTATTGACGCACTCGTAGTAGTGGTTGAACCCGGGGCAAGGAGCATTGAAACCGCGAGAAATATAGCACGAATGGGAAAAGAGCTGGGAATAAAACACGTTGCGGCAATCGCAAACAAGATTACAGAAACGGCCCAAACGGACGTGATAAAATCTCAATTGAAAAATGTAGCTCTGCTGGGTAGTCTTAGGTATAGCCGGTCTGTGCAGGAAGCGGACCTGAGAGGTACGCCGGTGATTGAAGCCGATGCCGAACTTGTAGAGCGATTGACAAGAGCAAAGAACAGATTAACAGATTTAATTTTTCCGAGCGCCGGTTCTGAAATCAGTGATAAACGATTTGTCTAAATGTTTCGGAGACGAAGATGGGTAAAGCCATAATGATAAATATCGAAAAATGTCTGGCTTGCAAAAGCTGTGAGATAGCTTGTGCGGCTGCGCACTCGGTGTCGAGGGTTCTTGAAGAAGCAATAGCGGAGGTGCCGAAGCCGCAGCGCAGGGTTACGGTGGAGGCGGCAGGCGAATTTGCAGTGCCCCTGCAGTGCAGGCACTGTGATGATGCTCCGTGTATTGCGGTTTGCCCGACGGCGGCGATATATCGAGAGGGAACTGATGGGCCCGTGTTAATTGAACAAGACAGGTGCATCGGCTGTAAGTTTTGCCTTGTGGTTTGTCCGTTCGGCGTTATCGAGGTTTCCAGCGACGGCAAAGCTATGGTTAAGTGCGACCTTTGCATTGAGCGAACCAAGGCGGGCGAAGAGCCTGCCTGCGTTGAGGCCTGTCCTACAAGAGCACTGAAACTGGTCGACGAAAAGGAATTGGCAGCCGGCAAGCGTCAGCTCGCGGCCCAGGAACTTGTCCTGGCAACTCAGAAAGATAAAAAGAAAGAAAAGGACAAAGAGAGTACTCGATGATTACCGTAACCGTATGTGTGGGCAGCTCGTGCCACATCAGGGGCGCCCGTGAGATGATAGCCCGCTTCAACGAGTTTCTTAGCAAAAAGGGACTCGAGGATATGGTCGAG
>JAUXAH010000250.1 GCA_030614945.1 Phycisphaerae bacterium | reverse complement strand
AGCGTGGCACTACTGGGGGATGCTGGATTATTACGCGGCGAACAACTACCACATCACCCATACGGAGCTGTACATAGCCGTCGAGTCTTGGCTCCTGCTGTCGCTCATCGTCATCACACTACTGCTACTGAAGCTGTTGGGCATGGGGAGAGACTACGTTTACGTTGAAGATACAGGAAAAAGGGGGGAAGGCAAGATCGCCAAGTGCGGGTAGTTTAATCCTCCCATGTTTTTAAAAAAGGATGGAGTTCAAACATCTTCCTGTCCACCCCTACTGTCATTTTCTATCTTCATGCCCCGCCGGAATACATAGTACGATATTAGGTTGTCCTCATCCGAGATCCCTTCCGCATACCAAAACTCCCAACATTCCTTCGAGTACAAAGCATCCCACAACTTGTCGAGTGGCATGTCCCCCATTTCCATCGGGACTATCGTCTTGTATTCATCCTTTTGTTCCTCGACCATCACTATTCCCAAATCCGCTCGGTACTCCAAATACCATGGGTCGGGGATAATCCAGTAGTATGGGGGTGTTAGAGAACGGAGTTCCTCAATGCCCATATTTAACCCCATCACTCTAGGATTCAGATGCTTGAACCTGTTGCAGAGTTCATAGACAATCGGGGGTGAATAATCGTGATGATGTATTTTAACATATCTATTAACTAACTTATCTGTTTTCTCCCCGAATCTTTCAGGAATAATACTCCGCTTTTCAACTTTGATGATGCCCTGTTTGTAAGCCTCCACTATGGACTTTATTTCCGTTGTCCGTTTGCCCATACGTATCTCGCGGGGTGTCAAGTAAAGGGAGGGGTTCCTGAGCTGGAAAATCTTTCTTAGTTCGTCCTCATCCACCATCTCATCTCACCGTCTTGACGTAGCAAACAGCTCCTTGGCCTTCATCATTTTTTCCTCCGTGCGGGGGGCAAGCGTGGTATATTCGTGCGCCATCTTTGCGTCGCGCCAAGATTCCCATTCCGTGAGCTCTCCATCGTCCATGCCATATTCTAAAACCAGCTGTGTTGAACGTTCCGCCCTAAGCCTGTGCGGTGGAAACTCCTCCCCGATTCGTTTTCCTGCTTCGGTGGTGATGCGGTAAAATCGGTTATACTTGATGGCAAAAAGCTTCTTTTCTTTCCCCTCTTGCGCGATCTCCCCCACCCAGCCCAGCATGGTTGGGACAAGTGGCTCGTATTTCGGGATGGTTACTGTCCTCAGATCAAGAACTCGTTCGCACACAAACCCCTGGTATTTTTCATAGGGGTATCCGCTCCGCTTGGCCTCCTCCTCGGTATCCCAACGCATTTTCGACCCGGAAGTGGCTTTGAACTTTTCGACCTTGCCTATCTTCTTGTACCGCTTCTCAAGCTCAAATCTAATTGCCACCCAGTCATCCAGCACCTCGATATCGCTCGCCTTGAGCCCGGGGCATTCGCCCCCTTCGTCCTGCCCTAGCACTTCGCAGACCCTGCTTCCAGTTTCAAATATAGTTGCGATGGCGGCTTGGGCCTCTCTCCTCTCAAGTTCGTTGTGTATCAAGATCTCGTTTGATGGTCCCCTCATCCCGATTTCCACGGCGTTCATTAGCTCCTCGAGCCGGCCCCAGCCGCAGAACTTCCTGTACCGCTTCATCATGCCGATTGTCCAGCGCTTCTTCTGCACACGGGCTTTCATTCCCTTTCACGATTAAAGGTTAAAGCTCTAACCTTTAATAAGCTTTTCGGAGTGAAATTTGAAATTTTTCGCTAACGCAATCCACGCAAATTTAGTTAATTATATAGCGGACCCTCCCGGCATTTCACGGGTAGGAGCGCTCTTATCGCCAATCAGGGTAAAAGCACGGATTTTTCGCTATGTACTTGTGGTACCTCCGCTCGGATGCCTTTCGGGAGTGCCAAAGCTTTAGCATCAGCTCTCCGTTTCTCGCGCACACCCTTGATATCCTCCCACATCGTGAGCCCCCTAGCTACCATCGTTCCCTTCTTGGAATAAGCCGGATACGATATCTTCTGGAAGTTGTCAAAAGTGGCGATGTGCGCCTGCCCGAGCGGCACGTGCCCACAAACCCACTTGTATATTTCCCACCCTTTGGGTCGTTTGGCACCCGGACAGAGGCCACGATGGGGTACGATGTTGGGAACGCGCCAGTCGAGCTGGCTGTCGCTTTGCAACGTGGAATAAAATGAGATGTTCCTCTTCCGTGCCTTAGCCAACCTTCTCGAGAGCTCCTCCGCCCGCCACCAGTTATCCTTCTTCATATATGCGGGGCAGATGTCTTCCATTTCGTCCACGCACACGGTCGACCACCCACCAGTAGAATTGCCGATCAGGTACTGTATAAAATCCATAACGTCCAGGGGGTCGCGGATATAAACGATATTCAGCCTGTGCGGCTGGGCGTAGGCGACGACATCCGAGAAATCGGTGAAGGGAACGCTCTTGATCTGTACCGGATTGCCGTTGAGGAAAAATTTCAGCTTCAGCCCGTCCTCAACGAAAAATTGCTTCCCAGATACCCGATCAGGTGGCCCCCCCCGCGGTGTTGCGCTCTCGGGGATCCTCCTCCACTGACAGTCCACATCTCCTATCCAATAAATTTTTTCCGCCGCTATCTGCTCGTATTCCCACTTCACATCCTCGTCGATTTTTCCCTCGCGCAGATCCCGCTTGACCTGCCGCTTGTTGCCGAACAGTCCTTTGGTGATGCAGACCATAAGTGCCGTCTTTCCAAATCCCGTGGCGCCAGTGATCATCAGGCTTTTTCCGGCACGGGACGGGTCTCTGACGATGAGCTCTCGAAAAAGATCGGGTTGGATTCGGCGCGGAGCTGGTGGCATGTGGCCGGAGAGGAGAGCCCGCACGCTTTTTCCATCTCCGTCACCGCTGGAGAGGAGCTCTCGCACGCTTGTTTTGATTTCGCTTTCCTCCATAGCTCACACCTTGTCTGGTTGCACCCCGCCTCCGCTGTACCACTGCTCTGGACTCATTTTCATTGCCGCTTTTATCGCGAGAGGAAACACGCGGAGGGCCATCCTTCTTGCTTCCTTCCAGAGTTCGCCCATATCGTATTCGTTCCCCTCATCGTCGCAGAACACCTTTGTGGTGAGATACGGCATAAACCTCAGCGCGTCCTCGGCATTTTCGATGACGACCCCCCCCGGAAATTCTTCGCAGACGATCCTGCGGAACTCCCCGTCCGCCTTGACCGCGGTCCCTTGGCCGATAAAGGCTCGACTTACCCAATCGTTGAAGTTGTGCCTCTCGTTCTCGCGGAGCGGACACTTATCGCGCACCATCTCGTTCAAGAGATCGAGAAGGAGACCCTGAGAAGTAATCACGTCCTCATACGTTCTTCTGATCGCCACCCGCGCGGGTTCACGTGCAGGTTCTTGTGCAGGTTCACGTGCAGGTTCAGCCATTGTTAGACACCCTATTATCTATCGTTTCTCCTCCTTTTATTACGTCCTTTCGACGCCCAAAGTTTCCCAGCTCTTATATTCACCGCACAGCTGTCTGCGAGCTTCAAAACTTCGTTCAGCTGTTTGCGGGAAAATATAGGTTGCCCTGTTTTCGGGTAAATCAATACGGACCCTTTTATGACCCCCCAGCGGTCTTGCTCGACCGTCCTATACCCAAGGCGGTTGAGCTTTTTCTCGAATACCATCAATACTCTGCGTCCCATTCTAATTCCTCATCTCTTCTTCTCCAGCAACTTTTTGATGCTGGCGATTTCCCCCCGCATCTCGATGACTTCCTTGTAGATCGGAC
>JAUXAH010000054.1 GCA_030614945.1 Phycisphaerae bacterium | reverse complement strand
AGCGTGGCACTACTGGGGGATGCTGGATTATTACGCGGCGAACAACTACCACATCACCCATACGGAGCTGTACATAGCCGTCGAGTCTTGGCTCCTGCTGTCGCTCATCGTCATCACACTACTGCTACTGAAGCTGTTGGGTATGGGGAGAGACTACGTTTACGTTGAAGATACAGGAAAAAGGGGGGAAGGCAAGATCGCCAAGTGCGGGTAGTGTGGCTTGATCAAGTGAGTTTCTACAAGTTAATCCTCCCATGTTTTTAAAAAAGGATGGAGTTCAAACATCTTTCTGTCCACCTCCGCCTGCACCTTCTCGGTCTCGACTGGGGTGCGGACGACGTATCTGCTTCGTGTCGTCTTGTGGCGCTTCCACCTCATGAAGATCTCCACGTTCTTTTCGCTGACATCGTGGTCGTCGAACCAAGTGGCCAACCGCCGGCGAATACTGTGCCAGCCAAATCCTTTCTGGTGCTCAAAGCCAAGCTCCTCCTCGATGCGTATGAAAGCCTCGGACATCTCCCCCTCATCGATCGGTTCCAGTCCCTTCGGATGGAGGTATGGGATTATCTCATCCGGTAGAATGTGCGTCCTTGGCTCCCCTTTCTTCCTCGTCTCTATCCTGACCACCTTCAGCACGAGGTCGAAACTATCCTCGCCGAGCTTCCCCAGCTCGATCCTCCTCGCGCCGTATGTGGTTGAGAGGGTGAACCGTGTGAGATCTGATGGGTAGAGGCTGACCTTTTTCGCCCGCCTGATCATCTCATTTATCCTCGTTTCTTCAAAAATGGGCTGGCTGATTTCCCCCGGCTCCGGCTCGGGCGGGATGTCCACCTTCTTGAGCGGCCAGTCCCCCTCAAGCACGTTCTCAACGAGCGACCGCAGGAAGAAGTAGTGGAAGCGTATGACCGAGGGCTTGTACCCCCTGCGCCTCAGAACCGCCATGAACTCCTTGACGTTTGAGCGAGAGAACTCGAGGCTCGGGATGAATTTGTATGCCATATTGAGGGCGCGGTGGTACCTCCGCTTGGTGCCCTCCTTCCTACCTATCGAGTCCAAGTGGATGTCCATCTTTTCGCGCAGAGCCTCTATGTCTAGTATTCCAGCCATTCAACCACTCCAGTGTCCGCGTCCCAGTACAAGTGATGACAGTTCGCATCGTTCCATTCCTGCGGGACGGTTAGGTTTTCAAATGTGGCAATAGTGGAAAAGCCATCCGGCAAAACTGATGGATACCTTGGTGTATTGTCATGCACAACCCACAACGGGCACGTTAGATCGCCGTCCATCAAAACCCACGGCCACTTTAGGTTAAACTTGACGGTTATTGTCTCCCCTGATGTATATTCGTACACGTAACAGCTGTACCACCAAGGATCCCACGCCTTTCTCACTTGGATCTTGCCATCCTTGTAAATTTCGATGTTGTCTACTACACCCTCCTCGCTGGCATCGAACTGTATGGGGCCTTTTAAATCCGCCTTGACTCGCTGGGAACTCAAACCATAGCACAACAACCCAGCGGCCACCACTATGCCCGCGATCGTGGCGATGGACATAATCCGCCTGTGCTTCCCCTTTCGCTTTGGAGCTGTCATAGTTCACCCCCTTTTGTTTTTTTTCTCCAAAACGGAATTGGCTATTCCGTTCCTATAAGGTTTTCGGGTGATATTTGATGTTTTCCAACCGCGCAGGACGCACGAATTTAGTCAATTATAATAGGGATTCCCTCCCCCCCTCTCGGCTAAAACATATCCCCAATCGTCAATCGGGGCAAAAATACGGATTTTTCGCCGATGCTATTGCCCCGCTTTGGCCATTCTGAACTCGGCTTTCGCCCTCTCGCGCTTCTCCGCCATCTTTTTCGCCGCCGCTGTTGCCTGCTCCCTTGTTTCCTCCCACATGGTGAGCCCCCTGACCTTCATTGTCCCTTTTTTGGTGTATGGTGGATACGAGATCTTCTGGAAGTGGTTGCGGGTGCCGATGTGCGCTTGTCCAAGCGGCACATCCCCACAAACCCAGGGGAAAATCTTCCAGCCGTCCGGGCGCCTAGCACCCTGACACAAGCCCCTATGGGGTACGATATCGGGGGTGCGCCAGTCGAGCTGGGAGTCGGACTGGAGCGTTGCGTAGAATGAGATGTTTCTCTTCCGTGCCTTGGACATGCGTCTGGAAAAATCCTTCGCCCGGGCCCAGTTGTTCTCCCGCATGTATGCTGGGCATATGTCTTCCATCTCGTCGACGCACACGGTCACCCACTCGCCGAGCGACTCGTTAATCAAGAATTGAATGAAATCCATGACATCTAGGGGGTCGCGGATATATACAATATTTAGCTTGTGGGGCTGGGCGTAGGCGACGACATCTTCGAAGTCGGTGAAGGGGATGCTTTTTATTTGTATCTCCTTGCGGTCGAGAAAGAACTTTAGATCCAGCCCGTCCTCGACGAAAAACATCTTCTCGGCGACCCTTTCGGGAACCCGCCGCCACTGGCAGTCCGCGGTCCCGATCCAGAATACCTTTTCCGCCGCGATCTGTTCGTATTCCCACCTCGATTCCTCGTCGACCTCCCCCTCGCGCAAGAGAGCTGCGATTTGCCGCTTGCATTTGAATAGCCTGACGACGATGCGAACCATAAGCGCCGTTTTCCCTGAACCAATATCGCCAGTTGCCATCCAGCTGACCCCACCGCGGTACGGATTCCTGACAATGAGGTCTTGGAAAAGGTTCGGCTGGATTTGGCGCGGGACTGGCGGCGTGTGGTCGGAGAGGAGGGACCGTACGCTTTTCCCCTCTCCATCGCCACTGGAGAGGAGATCCCGCACGCTTGTTTTGATTTCATTCTCCGCCATAACTCACCCCTTGTCCGGTGGCACCCCGCTTCCGCGGTACCATTGTTCGGGGCTCATTGTCATTGCCGCTTTGATCGCTCGAGGAAAGACGCGAAGAGCCAGCCTTCTCGCTTCCTTCCACAGCTCTGATATATCGTACTCGTTCCCCTCATCGTCACAGAACACCTTTGTTGTAAGGTATGGCATAAACCTCAGCGCGTCCTCGGCGTTTTCGATGACGACCCCCGCCGGAAATTCTTCGCAGACGATTCTGCGGAATTCCCCGTCCGCCTTGACCGCGGTTCCTTGGCCGATGAAGGCGCGACTGACCCAATCGTTGAACTTGTGTCTCTCTTTCCCGAGGAGCGGACATTTATCGCGCACCATCTCGTTCAGGAGATCGAGAAGGAGACCCTGAAAAGTAATCACGTCCTCATACGTTCGCCTGATCGCCACCCGCGCAGGTTCAGACATTGTTAGACGCCCCATTATCTATCGTTTCTCCTCCTTTTATTACGTCCTTTCGACGCCCAAAGTTTCCCAGCTCTTATATTCACTGCGCAGCCGTCTGCAATTTTTAAGACTTCGTTCAGCTGTTTGCGGGAAAATATAGGTTGCCCAGTTTTCGGGTAAATCAATACAGACCCTTTTCTGACCCCCCAGCGGTCTTGCTCAACTGTCCTATACCCAAGACGGTTGAGCTTTTTCTCAAATACCATCAATACTCTGCGTCCCATCCTAATCCCTCATCTCTTCTTCTCCCCGACTACCATAATCTTCGACCCGAGCATCCCCCGTTTGGATTTGACTTCAAGCGCGAGCAATTGGCCTAAGAGCCAAGATGGGATTAACGGAAGCAAGAAGAGGGGAAGTTGGGCTGATTGCTCGGTGCCTACCCCATCGAACCCTGCCATTTTAAACATGGCCAAGAGTTCCTCTTTGAAGTAGAACTTTTCCCTCCCTTGTGTGTATAATCTTGAAGGAAAATATCCACTCTTGGCGTACGCGCTCACCTTTTCGATTATGCCGGCGATTGGCGGTTTAGCCCAATACCTTGCGTCCATTTTCGGTGTTTCGGCGTTAACGATCATTCTCCCCTTTGGTTTGAGAACTCGATGAGCTTCTTTGAGGGCTTTAATGGGCTCATGAAAGAACTTAAATGTTCGGTCACAAAACACGCTATCAAATGTGTTGTCTTTGAAACCTAGTTCATGGGCATCCATTTCGAGCAAATTGAGGTGCAGTCTCTCTTTTTTTGCCTTTTCTTTGGCAACTTCAAGCATTTTAGGGGTAATGTCTATCCCAGTATAGTCAAATCCGAGTTTAGCAAAAAAGATTCCATATCTTGCGGTTCCAGCCCCAAGTTCTAGTATTTTAGAACGCCTTAAATGTTTCAGTATCTTTAGCCTCTCGACTTTGAAGCGATACTCCCCCGCCTTCGACTCGAATCTCCCCTTGTCGTAGATTTCGGCCTCTTTGGTGTACGCATCTCTGATTTCATCCATCATTTTCTCACCGTGTGTAAAAGAAGCCTCCCCACGACCCTTGCAGCCCTCACCGGATTTTTTAGGGAATTAATGACCACACGTTTCTTGTTCCTCGAAAGCATAGTCAAGGCGATCTCATCAACAGCCCTCGCCCGGTAACGCTCCAAATCCTGTTTTGTCAGAGAATCCGTCCGAACTAGAACTTTTTTTGGGGAATACTCATCGTAGTCTTGAACGAGCAAGTGGTGCTTATGGACCACGGTTCTCTCAAGTTCCGTCCCTGGTAGCGGAATAGCTGGGGAAAAATCCCCATCATCTGGTTTGATCTCCCTCCATAGCACTATGGAATCCGAGATGGTTTCCCTCGTTTCCATAGGCATGCCTATAATGAAGCTCGCGATTGTCCGTAATCCTGCCGCGTGCGTCAGCTTGAAGGCCCGCTTTATCTCGCCTACTGTTAATTCTTTCCTCATCCCGTCCAGCATTCCTTGGTTCCCTGACTCAACGCCATAGAAAAGGAGCCAAAAGCCCGCTTTTTTCGCCAGCCTTAGCAATTCCTCGTCAACCAGCTTTTCATTGGCTCGGAACGGCGCCTTGTAGACAATTTCCTTGTTTAGCTTGTTATCTATTATGAGGCTCAAAAGTTCCTCGGCCCATTCTCTGTTCAGATTGAAAGTGTCATCTTGGAAGAAAATTTCTCGCATGCCGTACTTCTCATGCAACCACTTTATCTCCTCGATGACCCGTTCAGGCTTTCTGTATCTTACCCTGTTTCCCCATACAGATTTGTTACAGAAAGTGCAATGGAAGGGGCAACCTCGAGACGCCATCGTGTACGCGGAAGGGTAAGCGCCTACTGGAGGAACACCAGTAAATTTACTGATATCAACCAAATCCAAATTCGGTAGGGGTAGATAATCCAAATTTTCAGCCAAGGGGCGTGGCTCGTTCATCCCACCGTCATAGCATATCCCTTTGATCCCCCCCAGCGGTTTGCCCCCCGCTATCTCCAAAAAGGTGTGTTCACCCTCGCCGACCACGGCCACATCGACTGACGGGAAGGCGCGGAAAATCCTTGACTTCAGCGCCGAGGGGTGCGGCCCACCGACCACCACCTGAGTTTTCCCGTTTTTCTCCTTGGTGATTTTGCTTATTCGCTTCGCTGATTTGGTCTGGAATGTGTTCATGGTGATCCCGACCAGCTCTGGTTTGAATGAGCTCACTACATTCTCAAATTGAGCCATTGAAGCGTCCACGCCTATGTGAACAATCTTGACATCGTGACCCGAATTGTGCGCCATCGTCCCCATCAAAATCAGGGCACCTGAAGGCTGCAGGTTGTCCGGAACCGCTGGGTCGTTCTGGGATGGATTGACTAATAGGATCCTCACTACCCTCGCCTCGCCTTTATTAAAATTATTTCTCCAAAGCTTCGCAGGAACCGCCAAGGCCAAGGAATGAGGAACCTCCAGATTGCGATCGCGTTCGTCCTTACATCATCTATTTTGAACCCGTGCTCTTTCAACTGCTTCCGTATCGCTGGGAGGTTGTATCCCCTGATATGGCCCGCCATCCCTGGACGATTATAGTGCTCGATATAGCTTGGTAGACGCCCTAGGACAACTTGAACCCGCGAAACGAGACTGCAAGTGTTGGGCACGGTCAGGACAAGGACGCCCTCCTCTTTTAGCACCCGCCTTACCTCTGAAATCAAAGCATCCGTGTCGAAGATGTGCTCGAGCACTTCGGTCATTAAGACGACATCGAAGGAACCAGAATCGAACGGCAGCCCCTTTTGGATGTCCCATTGCTCTGTTTCTATGCCATAACTCGCCGCACGAGCCAGATATTCGGTTGAAATGTCAACGCCGTGGACCTCGTTTTTCCCAGTCAAACTTCTGGAGATAAACCCAGTCCCGCAGCCCACGTCGAGTATCCGCTCCCCCGAAATAGGCCCAATCATCTTGAGGCACCTATCACGGCGAGTGAGGTGGTTTTTATCCGCAGCTTCCGTTAGGGTTTCTTTCAACCCACCACTTCCTCGTCTCCCGTATTCAATTTGCGTTTCCAAAAATCTATATTTTTTCTTAAACCCGCTGCAAGTGTATACTTTGGTTTCCAGCCGAACACGCGTTTGGCTTTCTCGCAGTTACCAACCAACTTTTTAATGTCCAATGGTCTCGCGGGTATGGTCCCCCAGATGATCTCTCCATCAAAACCTACAAGCTTGGCTATTTGCTCTACCAGTTCTTTTATAGAAACACCATGACCCGTACAGAAGTTGAAAACATCTCCTATCGCCTTTTTGTTGCCCAAACATGCCAAGTAGGCATCCACATGGTCATCTATGTACAGGAGGTCACGCACCGGAGTGGGGTCACCGAGCTTAACGGCGTCCTCCTTAATCGGGAACTCCGTCTGATTACCGTACTCCTCCGAAGTTCCGGCAAACAGGAAATGCTTGAAGTGGGGAACCTCTCGCAGGCATGCCTCAGCCAAGTTTATGGTGCCGAGCGAGTTGACATCAAAGACCTCCTGGGGATGATCGTAAGAGTATGCTACGGGACTTATGGATGCTAGGTGGATTACGGCGTCAGGTTGGGCCTCCCTTACCAGCTTGCGGATGGTGAAGCTGTCCCGCAGGTCCCCGAAGACCGTCATCGTTTTCGCGCCTAGGACATACCGCCCCGTAACATAGCGCTCGAGGGAGTAGACCTCTTGGCCGAGTTCGGCAAGCTTTGGGATGAGGTGGCTACCTATGAAACCGCTCCCTCCAGTTACCAGCACTCTCATTTAACCACCTCTTGATAAACCGCTTCTATTTTATCAGCGAACTTTTTCCAATCATGCTCTCTAGCAAATTTTAGATTCGCCCCCACATCGCAGTTGAAGTTCCGATTTTCTAGCAAGCTCTGTAAATAATCCTCTTTCACGATGTGGGTCCTTGACTTCACATCGCCGGGGATGAGGGCGTCCTGCATGCTCACCACAGGGATTCCGCATGCCATCGCCTCTACCGGTGGCAGCCCATATCCCTCAAGGAGACTAGGGAACACAAAAACATCGAGGGAGTTGTAGAAGTCAGCTTTTTTATTCTCCGGCACAAAATCTAGGAATCTTATCCGTGAATCTCCATCGGCTATCGCCTCGAGCCTCGGTTTGTCCTCCCCCTTCCCCGCTATGAGGAGCTCTGCCTTATCGAGATCGCCCTTCTTGAACGCTCTTATCAAAATGTCTATGCGCTTTCTTGGATCGAGGTAGCTCAAGGTTCCTATCCTGTAGCCATCGTGCTTCTTGGGTTTTGGCTTCAGATCCTTCGATATGCCGAGCCTTGTGACGGTGATTTTTTCCTCTCCGACCTTTAGATTATCCATTACCTCGCGCTTGGTTTGATATGAAATGCATGTTATCCGTTGCGACATGGCTGCTTTTTTGCAAGCACGGGTGAACCACCAGCTCCCGAACCGCCGCCTGAAGCCGCCGAAACGCCCACTGAAGTACCACGTTTTCTCGCCTCGATGCAACCAAGGAATCAGATCACAGAAGGTTACCACGGTCTTGTCTTTCGGCAAGTAAATTGATTCCAAAGGCGTTAGAGCATGGTAAACATCGACATCGCGGGGGATCCTCAACAGGATTTCGGCACCCGTGTAGAGGAGATAGCCGACAGCCCCCCTGCGAGTCGTGCATACTGGGTCGATTTCATGGCCCCGCGTAAGCATCTCCTCCAGCAATTTCTGGCTATACTGGCCTATACCAGCATTGCGCCTGTTGAAGAACCTCGTGAGCAGACATATCTTCATCCCGGAACCTCCCTCAACACCACCGACCACCGTTTGCTCCTGCCCTCGTGCTCCACCCGCACGCACGCTGCTTTCCCCGCGCGCTCGAGCCTGTGCAGAGAATCCCTAACGTGGCTCGCCTGCTCGAAAAAATCTGGGATGTCGGAGTTGTGGTAGTTGTGATTCTTGCCGTGCATGAGCTTCACGATCTGCCCAGGGCGGAGGTTGTAGCCGGGGTAGGTCTTCAATACCTTTAAAACGTTCCCATCGAGCTCCGCTTCTTCGAGCTGTTTGCAACGGTGGCAGTACTTCCCGAAGCCGCGGTGCCCGCAGTCCTTGAAGGTCTTCTTCTGCCGTCTGGGTTTGCCCATTCACTTATCCCCCTTCTTTTGTGCTAACTCGTGCACTTCCCTGATCCACTCGTTTAATTCGGTGAGCGGGCAACGCTTGTACGTTGTCTTCCTCCCGTCCTTGTGCACTTCGACTAATTCAATGAGGCCCCAAGCCTCGAGGTCGTTCCAATATTGTTTCTTCGTCTTCTCGTGGTGGCCGGCAAACCTTCCAATAAACATATCCGCCACACCGCGCATGAACACCCCGCCGTTGGGCAGCGCGAAGTATATCTTGGCCAATCTGTGGTGGGAAGCAGTAAAATGCGTGGGTGTTTCTGTGTGTGTGCTCTGGCCGCCGCCCATCTTCAAAAAGTTCTCCATAAGCCCCAAGATCTCATTGGACCAAACCCTGTGTAGCTTGCCGTATTTGCGAATTAGAGCATGTTTAAAACGTTTCACGGTTTTTTCTTGCTCTTCGTCCGCCCGAAAAGAGTACTGCCTTGGCATTCAAACCACCGAAACGAATTGTGACTTTGGTAGTTTGGTACCAAAGTGGTAGTATGGTACCAAAGGCATAAATAATAAATAATAAAAAATAAACGATAAAAATAATAATAATAATAAATAATGGCTTTTGGTACCAAAGTCATAGTTCTTTATAGCTTTTGGTACCAAAGTCATAGTTTGAGAAAATCGTCTCAAAGCACGATCGGGGCGTGGAACACACACACATTTCCCGGAATATTCCATTTGGTGTTTGCTATCAAACGACATTTTCACACCAACCCCGCCGAGTTCTGTTTCGCCAAGTACCACGCTTGGGCCTTGTTCGCCCCGAGCTTCCGCGCCGCCGCGTACTCCTCGATGAATTTCCCGAATTCGTTGTCGGGCGGTGCATCTTGGTCGAGAACCTTGAGGAATTCGCGCCGGATAATCAGCCTTGTCGAGACGAACCACCTGTACCCGATTTGGTAGACCGTCTCGTTCCGCTCCAGCTTCTCGAGTATTTCGTCGAGCTTGGCCTTGGGTATGCCGAGCAGCTTGGATATCGTGTTGCGCGGTAGCGGGTTGTCGAACAAAAGTTCAACGACGGCGGACTCCCAGTTCTCGGCCATCAGGATTTGCCTCCGATTTTTCTCGACTGTCGAGGCCGGGCGGGCAGCCGAGGGGATTGAAGGGAGATCCGTTTGCCCCCCGGTGGTCGAGTTCCCGCCCGACATTCTCGCTCACGCTGTGGAACTTCTGCCAATTTTCTCACTCCTTTTGTGCGGGTACTCCTCTGGCTCGAAGCGTATGCAATCCCCAGGGCACCGTGTGCCGTCCAGCTCACATGTCCCGTCCTGCTTGAGCCACCTGCACCTCATTTCCCGCTCTCCTTTTTCGTCCCGAACTTCTGAAATAAATCCTGTACCTGCCGCTCAAGCTTCGCCAGCTTCTGCTTGGAGTCGATGTATCCCCCAGTCCTGATCCTTGTCTTGATCTCGGGGTGGTCCTTAATCTTGCAGTCAG